>JABIFK010000258.1 GCA_018650745.1 Candidatus Latescibacterota bacterium
AGGAGACAGGAGACAGGAGACAGGAGACAGGAGAAGACAAAAGTAAAAAACTACAAGTCGCAAGTCGCAAGTTACAGGTCGTAAATAAAAAGTGGTGGTTATTGCGATCTTTCAATCAAGGAGCGTTGCTTTGGAAGCATTGACAGAAGATGATATTCGGTTTTTTAAGCGCGAAGGATATTTAATTAAGCGTGGTGTGATGGACCCAGATTTGTGTGCGCGGGCGCGTGAACGGTTGTGGGATGAACCACCGCCTTCGATGAAAAAAGATGATCCTGCGTCTTGGGTTGGGCCGATTAAGGAAGACGAGGAGTCTGATGATGGTGAGAACTTGAAACGTGGATTTGGGTGGCGGTATCGCCGATTGGGTCGGGAACCTTGGATGGCCGAGATGTTGCCTCGGAGTGCGTTTGTGCGCAGTGCTGTGGATCAATTGCTTGGCAAAGACAGATATGTTTTGCCCGAACGGGTGCGCGGCATTTATTGCACCTTGCCTCAACCCGAAGGTGCTGAGCGCAAACCTCGCCATCTACACGTTGACGCCCATCCTTTTAGTTTTGCCATTGTGAGTTATATCGATGATGTGGCCCCCGACGGTGGCGGGTTTACCGTGTGGCCCAAGAGCCATCAAAAATTCTTCTTCGATTACCACTCTCGCTACGCCAATGAACCAACTCCTCAACTTGAAATTGATCGCGCCGAGTTTTTGTCTGACGAAGAAAATTCTTACCAAACATTTGGTGGCCCTGGTGACATTGTTTTTTGGCATCACCGAATGGGACATATGGCTTCGGTCAATTATACAAGTCAGATTCGAAAAGCCGTCATCACGGATTTTAAACTCAATGACCTGGCTCAACTTCAAGAGCAACCGCCGGGGGATGATATTTGGGTGGATTGGAGTGATGAGATGAAAGAGATCAATTAAAAAGTAGAAAGTAAAAGAATAATCACTAAGCTTGAATATCACCTACTGGTGGTGTGGGCCGTTGTGCAGTTGGTGGGTGTTGTTGTGTGGGTGAGGGGCGTGTGGAACACGAGGTGGTGTGTGGGAACTGCGCGGGCTGGTGAGGGTGGTTTACGCTCGTAAAAAAACGGAAGTTTATGAAAGCTCCACGCAGTGGCACCATTCTTTTGCCTACTTTTCTTGGGTGTTCAAGAAAACTAGGTCTCCGAAGGAAAGGTTTTGAATTTAAAAAAGGGGACCAACTCAAATGCCAAAAATCGTCATCATCGGTGCAGGCAGTGGCTTCGGCAGTCGTTTGTCAATTGACATTTTATCACGCGACTATTTAAAAGACTCAACCATTGCGTTGTGCGACATCAATGAAGAACGCTTGATGCAAGTGCACGATTATGTGAACCGCGCCATTGACGGTCACAATTTACCAGGCAAATGTATTGCAAGTTGACGGAATATCGTGCAGGAGAGTATCCGGCGGGTGGTGCAGGGCATTATTGGGATGGGCGACACACAGTGGATCAGTGCGCGGTGCGGGTAATTGCAACGGTGGTGAGCAGAGCGACAGCAGATCGGGCAATTTTGGATTCGGGCAGTAAGACGATGTCGGCGTCGGTGCGCTCGCATCCTGATGGTGGGGACAGTATGGGTTATATTGTGGAGTATCCCGAAGCACGGTTTTATGGGGCATCTGAAGAGCACGGGCATATTGATTTGTCGGCGTGTACGAAACGGCCTGAGATTGGTGAACGGGTTCAGGTGCTTCCGGTGCATCCTTGTCCGTGTGTGAATGTGCACGACGAGATGGTGGCGGTGCGGAATGGGTTTGTGGAAGCGGTGTGGCCTATTTTGGCGCGGGGGAAGATACGATAAGCAACAGTTGTAGGGTGTTGAGATGTTTAAATTGTATTGTTGAGTTTGAGTGTTGGACACCCATGCTTTTTTATTTTAAAGAAAAGTCATGAAGAGAAACTTCAAAAAATCACTCAAGTATGTGTTGGTTCACGAAGGGGGTTGGGCAGATCATCCAAAGGACCCTGGCGGTGCGACGATGAAAGGGGTGATACTCACGACATATCGGCGGCATTATGGGGAAGATAAGAGCAAGGATGATTTACGGAATATTTCTGATGTAGAACTGGAGCAAATCTATCGTTCTGGGTATTGGGATAAATGTTCTTGCGATGTGCTTCCGAGCGGGGTTGACTATGCTGTTTTTGATGGTGCTGTGAATTCTGGGCCGGGGCGAAGTGCAAAATGGTTACAAGCTGCCGTTGGGGTTAAGCAGGACGGTGATATTGGTTCTAAGACGCTTGCGAGAGTTGGAGAATATGACGCCGTTGAAGTTGTCGATATGATGTGTGACCGTCGGTTGACTTTTTTGCAGGGTCTGTCTACTTGGTCCACGTTTGGAAAAGGGTGGGGACGGCGTGTTGAAGGTGTACGTTTTACAGCTATTGCGATGGCCGGCGGAAATAGTGCGATTGTTGAGGAAGTCATACCGTCTGTTGATTATAAAACCGTTAAACGAGGTTCCCGAGGAATATGGGTCAGAAAACTTCAAGAGGCGCTTGAAATTCAGGTGGATGGTATATTTGGTAAAGATACAGAAGTTGTTTTAAAAGCTTGGCAAGTAGAACATGGATTGGAATCTGATGGTATTGCTGGTCGCAATACGTATCGGGCGCTTGGTTTGCTTGCATGACGGGGATAGATCAAATTTCATCACAGAGGGCAATCGTTTAAATACGTTTGCCCTTTTTTTGTGTTGTTCTAGGAATGACTCCATACGAATGTCTTTGAAATAGATCTACTGGAGGCTTTTCATTCCACATCCTCGGTGCTATATTGGGTGGCAAATGAAAAAGACATAATGGTCTTGTTAAGTGGTTCATAGGTTATTGTATGCTTCCTCATCGTTTTGTGATTCCCATTCAATTAAGGTGGGAACCAGCGCAGAACCAAACTCAATATCAACGGGCTTTGCTTTTCTGAGTTTAACGACATCATTTTCAATTTCAAAAACTATCACATCACCTGCGTTGAGATTTAGTTCATTTCTCACGGCCTTAGGTACGGTGGTTTGATGTTTTTGGGATAATTTACTGACTACAATTTGCATGTTATTCTCCTATAAAAGCATAATTGTAATACTACCAGGGTAGGTAATACTTGGCAACTGGGAAATTTTCATAAAACTGATGAGAAGGCATTTTAATGGTGTAATTGATCGTCTTAGCACTCAATTTGAGGAAGAAAATATATGGCAAAGAAATGGCAAATCATTTCAACAATTGGCAAACCAACAGGGCGACATGAAACGGCTTTTGTGGTATGTGGTGGGATGTTTTATTTGATTGGCGGGCGAGAAGCCAAAGGGCGTATTGATCGGTTTGATCCGAAGACCAATACATGGAAGGAAATGGGTGCAAAGTCATCTTTAATTCATCACTTTCAACCGGTGGTTGTCGATCAAAAGATCATTATGGTGGGTGCCATGACGGGGGGATACCCGGTTGAAGAGCCGATGTCTCATGTTCAGATCTATGACCCCAGTAAAGATATGTGGACTGAAGGTGCAGAAATTCCAGAGGCGCGTCGACGCGGATCATCGGGGACGGTGTATCACGGAGGCAAGATCTATCTTGCCTGTGGTATTACCTATGGACACACGAGTGGCACGAACAATTGGTTTGACGCGTATGATATTCAGACGAATACTTGGACAGTGCTTCCTGAGGCACCCTGTATTCGAGATCACTTTCATTCGGTCGTGCTCAATGACAAACTGTATTGTATTGGCGGGCGGAATACAAGCTATCATGAGGAAAATAACTTTCAGGCTTTCTTTGGTGCTGTGATCCAAGAAATTGATGTGTATGACTTCCAATCTCAATCTTGGACGATGCTTACCGGCACAGCCCGTCTTCCTATTGGTTCTGCTGCAGGTGGTGTTGCGTGTCTTGATGGACAAATCATTTACTTCGGTGGTGAAACGGATGCTGTGGCATTGGCGGATACAAGATCTTTTGATCCGAGTACAAATAAATGGACAACACTGGCGCCCCTCAATCAAGGCCGTCATGGTTCTCAGGCTATCACGTATGAGGGTAAGGTTTATGTTGCTGCTGGTAGCCCTAAAAGAGGGGGCGGCAATGTGGATTCTGTTGAGGTATTTTCGTAGTCATTTGGGACAAAGAATCGTATGAAGATTTGTGTAGTACAGACCAAACCTGTTACGGGCGATATTCAAAGCAATATTGATCGGCATAAAAAATTTATTGCATTGGCTGTTTCAAACGGTGCAAATGCGATTGTTTTTCCTGAATTGTCTTTGACGGGTTATGAACCTGAACTGGCAAGGGAATTGGCTACGGATCAGGAAGACAGTCGATTTGATGGTTTTCAAAACCTATCTGATACCGAGCGTATAACGATTGGTGTTGGTGTGCCTATAGAGATAGATGCGGGTATATGTATTGGTATGATTGTGTTTCAGCCGCATCAGAAAAGGCATACGTATTTTAAAAAGTATTTACACGTTGATGAAGAACCGTTTTTTGTGGATGGGCAACATTCAGAAAATTTAATCGGTGATAAAACCCATATTGCACTTGCCATTTGCTATGAATTGTCGGTTCCCGAACATGCAGAAGGGGCATTCAAAAATGGTGCAGAGATCTACATTGCAAGCGTGGCAAAGTTTGCAGCAGGTGTCGAGGGCGCAATTGAAAGATTGTCCGATATTGCGCGGACATATTCCATGACTGTGTTTATGTCTAACAGCGTTGGGGAAGCGGATGGTGGTGAATGCGCAGGTCAAACAGCTGTTTGGAATAAACATGGGGTGTTGATAGGACAGCTCGATGACACACATGAAGGCATGCTTGTTTTTGATACAGATACAGAAATGTGTGTTCAACGGATAATCTAAATCATTCGTTTTGATGTTGATCTGGAGGGTTTTTTGGAATTATTAACCGATCTTGTTACACCGACGATGACCTATGACGCACCGGGTGCAGGTAAGCGTGTGTTTCAGGTTGCACCAGAGTACGAAGGGACAGATGTACATCACGTGCTTTACCTGCCTGTGGACTGGAAACCTAAGGGTAAGTATCCAGTGATGGTCGAATATACGGGCAACGAATGGTCGGCGTGTAATTCAACGGGGAAGACAGAAGATGCCAATTTAGGGTATGGTATGAGTGGTGGCCGAGAATTCATTTGGGTCTCTATGCCTTATGTGGAAAAAGGAAAAAAGGAGAATGCTGTCAAGTGGTGGGGTGATAAGCAGGCAACGGTGGATTATTGTAAAATCAATTTGCCACGTATTTGTGAAGACTTTGGAGGAGACCCGAATAATGTGTTCATCTGCGGCTTTTCACGGGGTGCGATTGGGTCCAGTTATATTGGTTTGGCAGATGATGACATTGCGGGTTTTTGGAAAGGGATGTTTACACACGATCATTTTGATGGCCAACGAGAGTGGGGGTATCCTGAAGATGATCGGGCATCGGCGCTTAAACGGCTTGGGCGATTAGACGGACGGCCTGTGCTTATTTGTGGCCAGCAAACGATTGAGGTGAAGGATCAATACTTAGACGCACATCTTGATTTGGCGCGTTTTACTTTTTTGAGTGTACCAACTGATCAGATATTTGATATTCCCGAGGGGGATGTAATTCATCCGCATACAGATTTGTGGATGCATAGGGAGAGTGACGCTCGTAAGGAAGCCTGGGCTTGGATAAGGGATGTATTAAATGAGAAGTAGGTATTTGCTGGGTCAGGTAAGGATTGCGATGACATATGGAATGGGCATTACCGACCGTCAGGTTAAGACCTAAAGAATGCTTTTGATTTGAGAAAAGGAGAAAGAAGAAAGACGGGAGAAGATGATTTTCACTTTTCTCTTGTTTCCTTTCTCCTCTTCCTTCTCTCTCCTTTTGAGACCTTTAGGATTTTATCTAACGAACCTATAAGAACGCATTTAAAAACAAGGGTAGTTTATGAATATTCCACACCAAGAAGTTGAAGCGTTGCTTCGAGAAGCATCAGAAGAAAAGATTATGCCGCTTTGGAAAAATTTGAACTCGGATGATGTGTCGGAAAAAACGCTCGATGAAATTGTGACGATTGCCGATCAAAGTTGTGAATTATTTTTAACGGAGCGCCTTCCAAAACTGTTAGCAGGTTCGTTGGTTTTGGGCGAAGAGAGTGTGCACAAAGATCCGACTTTGATGGCGGGGCTTCAATCCGATGCACCTGTTTGGGTGATTGATCCATTGGATGGTACTGGGAATTTTGTTTCGGGAAACCCGCCGATTGCGATCATGGTTTGTTTGATTCACAATGGGGTGACATTAGGTGCTTGGGTACTGAATCCGTTAGAGGGTACATTAACACATGCAGAAAAAGGGGGTGGGGCGTTTGAAGGAGATACACGTCTCCACGTTACGCCTTCGGTTCAGCCGTTGTCCGATTTGCGTGGGGCATTGTTGACCAAGTTTTTACCCGATCATTTAAGACCTACTGCTGAAGCGGCGGCGAGTTGTTTTCGTATTACGGAAAGAACAAAATGTGCAGGTTACGATTACAATGCATTTGCGAAAAACGACATGCAATTTCTGTTTTATTATCGCACATTGGTGTGGGATCATGCACCTGGTGTTTTGATTGCTGAAGAGGCGGGTGGTGTTGTTCGAAGATTGGATGGCACGCCTTATACACCGGTGGATACACGTGAAGGATTGTTGTGTGCATATAATCTTGAGATGTGGGAAAGATTACAGAAGACCTTGGTGCCGACTGTTTCCATTGTTTAAGAGCTTGTGTTGATAATCGTAAAAAAAGAAACCAACAAAGGTGAATGCTTATTATCGCTGCGCTTGATGAAATTTAATGTGGGGAAGTAGAGTCTATGTCTGATCGTATTACACATATTGAAACGCGTTTGTTTCAAGTTCCGCTTCCAGAAGTGCTCGTTGATGCCAAACATGGTGCGCACAGCCACTTTGAATTAATAACGGTGACGATTACATTGGCGAGTGGTTTTGAAGGCACGGGATATACGTATACGGGAGGCAAAGGCGGTCGCGCGATTTATTCTGTTATTGAATATGACATTAAACCAGAATTGCTCGGTCAGAATGGGTGCGATGTTGAAGCGATTTATGATTGGCTTGAATGGCATACGCATTATGTGGGCCGAGGCGGTATTGCCAGTTTTGCCAATTCTGCCGTGGATATTGCATTGTGGGACATCCGCTGTAAGATGTCGGATTCTCCTTTGTGGAAAATGGTTGGTGGCACAGCCAAGCAGTGCAAGGCATATCGTGGCGGTATTGACTTAAACTATTCAAAAGAGAAGTTGGTCAAGCGTGTTCAGACGTATTTGGATGCGGGTTTTAATGGGGTGAAGATCAAAGTTGGTAAGGAAAAATTAGAAGAGGATGTTGAACGGGTTGCGGCTGTGCGTGAACGAATTGGTCCTGATATCACCTTTATGGTCGATGCGAATTATTCTATGTCGGTGACGCAGGCGATAACTGCTGCAGAATCTTTTAAGCCCTACGATATTTTATGGTTTGAGGAGCCCACAATTCCAGATGATTATCAGGGTTATGCTCAAATTGCCAAGACCACAAATATGGCTTTGGCAATGGGAGAAAATCTGCATACGCTGCATGAGTTTGGTTATGCATTTGAGCAAGCACATCTGTCGTTTATACAACCCGATGCATCCAATTGTGGTGGCATCAGTGGGTGGCTGAAGGTCGCAGAAATGGCCAGAGCATATGGTGTGTCGGTTTGCACACATGGGATGCAAGAGTTACATGTGAATCTGTTGTCTGCACAGCCCAATTCGGGCTGGCTTGAGGTGCATAGTTTTCCGATTGATCAATACACCACGCGACCGTTGGTATTGGATCAGCATATGGCAGTTGTGTCCGATGATTCGGGCATTGGTGTGGCGTTCGAGTGGGCAAAGTTAGAACCCTATGTTGTATCTTTGTAATAGTGTGAAAGGAATGTATGGGAAAAAAGCTGAGTGCGGCAAGCAAACGAGCCATGTCTTATACAAAAGGTCCAGAATGGTTTTGTGATATTGCGACAAAGCCGATTACGGGTGATTTGACCGTGCACGAGCCGGGTATGGTGCGCCGTGATCCGTCTGCAATTATCAAAGTGGATGATCTTTTTCACGTTTGGTATAGCAAGTCTACGGGAACGAGCATGGGATTTGGGACGGGTGATTTAGATGCCAAAACATTTCCATGGGACTATTGTACGATATGGCATGCAACCAGTCGTGATGGTTGGCATTGGGAGGAAGAAGGGCTTGCCGTTTCCCGAGGTGTGTTAGGGGCATATGACGATCGCAGTGTATTCACACCTGAAATTCTCGCACATGAAAGGCGTTACTATCTGGTTTATCAAGTGGTGCAATCACCCTATTTGCGCCGATCTAAAGAACACATATCGATGGCATTTGCCGATTCTCCTTATGGACCCTGGACCAAAGTGCCTGGGCCTATTGTGACGGCTTCGGGGGATGGTGAGTGGGAGGGGGAAACAGACAATCGCTTTTTGGTCAAAAAGAAGGGGAGTTTTGACAGCCATAAAGTACACGACCCATGTTTGATGTTTTATCAAAATCAATTTTACCTGTATTACAAAGGGGAACCTATGGGGGAAGAATTGTTTTTTGGAGGGCGCGAAACAAAGTGGGGTGTGGCTATAGCAGATACACCAGAAGGGCCCTATGTGAAAAGTGAATACAATCCTGTGACCAATTCTGGGCACGAAGTTTGTGTGTGGCATTATGATGGTGGGATAGCTGCTTTGTTGACGACCGATGGACCAGAGAAAAATACCCTACAATGGTCACCCGATGGTATCAATTTTGAGATTCAAGCTGTTATCAAGGGCGCACCACATGCCAATGGCCTTTTCCGAACACCCGACTATGATAAAGGGCCGTTGGAGGGGCTGCGTTGGGGACTTTGTCACGCCGTTGATAAACAAAGCGGTTATATGAAGCGCTTTGATGTTAGTGAGATGATGAAGAACCGATTTTTGAATAAAACCACCTACGAATAGTACCGTTACGATGAGATGAGAGACGTATGTGAATGGTGCGCTTAGTAGGAATGGATTGTGTGGGAGAGATAACGGAGCTTGTCAATTTATATGAAGTTCAAGGAAAAATGATTGGATCATGCGTTATGAGACTGACAAAAGAACAGCAGGCACAATTTGATACTGAAGGCTGGGTGCTTTTGCCTGATCTGTTTCGCCCAGAAGAGATCGATGTGCTTAAGGGTGAATTGCCGAAGATTTTTGCAATGCATCGTGAAGAAGTTTGGCGCGAGAAGGATGGGGAGGCTGTGCGTACGGCTTTTGCAGCACATACTTATAATGAAGCGTTTAGTCGTTTGGGCCGACATCCACGTTTGATTGGGCCGGTGATGCAATTGCTCGGTGGGCCGGTTTATATGCATCAGTATAAGATCAATGGGAAGGCCGCTTTTAATGGCGATGTTTGGCAGTGGCATCAGGACTATGGTGTTTGGGCGCGTGATGACAAAATGCCCGAAGCTCGGGCAATGAACATTGC
>JABIFK010000456.1 GCA_018650745.1 Candidatus Latescibacterota bacterium
CCCCGCCATCGCAGGCGTGGCTTTGGCCATTGTGGCCATTACACTGGTTATGTAACGAAAAAATATTCTATGATCTGGCTCTTCTTATCCATTCTTCTCGATTTTGGGTTTGTCCAATTTTTTAAACTGGGCCAACGACGCGGTTATTATGCACCTGTTGTTGTCAGCACAAACTACATGACTGTCGCCGTATCTATTGCGCTTTATCTTATCATTACTGATGGGTGGATATTCCCCACAGGTGCTATTTACACGGGGTTTGTGACAGGTATCGTATTTATCAGCTCAATGCTCTTAATGAATTATGCTCTCACCATTGCTCCAGTTGGCCCAGTACTCACCGCATTTAGAATGTCCATTGTCGTCCCCATTGCATTGGGCATTTATTTATGGGCCGAACCGATGGCACCCATACAACTTGTCGGTCTCTTATGCGCGCTGCTCGCTCTCAGCCTCATGACCACCCGTTCAGGCAAAGCCAATCACATAAAAGGCATCAAAGCATTTGGCCTGTTGGCCATTGTCTGTCTCTGGCAAGGCATCAGTCACACGTGCTTGCGCTCTGTGCATTACAATGGCCTCGATGCGTTCGATTTACAAATCTTAATGATCGTCGGTACCGTCGCTGGGCTCATCGGCTTTGGCCTCACGGCCCTCAAAAAACATCGCCCTCAAAAACCGGCCATAAAACTTGGCATCTTCATCGGCCTCTACAACGCGGTGGCCCTCTGCGTGATTATGACGGCACTTAGTCATTTGCCCGGCACCCTATTTTTTCCCGCATTAGGCTGCTCTGTTGTTTTGCTCGACAATCTCTTTGCTCACTTCTACTGGAAAGAACACCTCCCACCCCCAGCCATTGCAGGGGTGGGCATTGCCGTTATCGCTGTTTTGTTAATTGTATAAAACGCCCCACCCAAGGAGTATCACCGTGTCAGATCGCCCCAACGTTGTGGTCATGCTCTCTGATCAATTGCGCGCCGATTGTGTGGGTTGTTATGGCAACCCCATTATCCAAACCCCACACATAGATGCCTTAGCCGCACAGGGTACCCGCTTCTCCCAAGCCTTTTGTCAGCATCCTCAATGCGTGCCCAGCCGTGCCTCTCTTCTCTCTGGACGATATCCGCATAGCAATGGAGCCATCTCCAACCATACCGTCATTGGTGACCCTGAATCCACAATGGGAGAATACTTTCGTGACCAAGGATACCGCAGCATTGCTGTTGGCAAACTCCACATCGGCGAAAACAAAAAACAAGCCGCATTTACCGACACCATGCTTTGCGAAGGCCAACAATCCGACGCCACCGATCCAGAATGCTTACACGACGATTATAAAAAATGGCTCAAGAAGAATGGGTACTGGCCAGACGCCCAAAAAGCCTACGCCATTCATGATACGGATGCATATTGGAACAACTTCCAGGCCAACGTCAACCCGATGCCCGCAGAAGCGTATATCGATTCTTGGGTGGGAAACCAATCCGTAGAATACATTCAGAACCAATCACAATCTGACCCTTTCTTTATGTTCATCGGTTTCCCCAATCCACACGTCCCCTTCGACGCGCCCGAACCCCACGCCTCAATGTACGATCCTGACGAGATGCCTATTCCTGCAACCTTCCAAATGGATCTTTCAAACAAACCTCCCCACCATCTGGCGTACAAACAAAAAGGTCGCAGAGTTAACTACGACCATCTCGACGAAGCCCATTTGCGCCAGGTCATTGCGTACTATTATGGCAGCATCTCCCTTGTAGACGACCAAGTGGGCAAAGTGATGCATGCCCTCCAAGCAAACAACTTCTTAGACAACACCATCGTTGTCTTTCTCTCTGACCACGGTGAACTTCTTGGCCACTACGGCATGCTTATTAAAAGCGTCGATGCTTATCCAATTCTCTATGATGTGGGTCTCCAGGTTCCACTCATAATTCGAACACCCAATGGCACACAAAACCACGTTGTTGATGACCTTGTTGAACTCGTTGATCTTTGCCCAACTCTCCTCGACAGCACAGACATAGACATTGCACCCGAAATTCAAGGTTATAGCCAACGCCAAGCTCTACACGGCGGAGCCTCCCATAAAAGAGACTATATCTTTGCAGAAACCGGCGCGATTAAAACCATTCGGTCTCAAACGCACAAACTGGTCTATTATCCCGGTCAGTCTTATGGCGAACTGTATGACCTCGAACAAGATCCACACGAAACCCAAAACTTATACGAGGATCCCAACAGCCTAAGCCTACGCAACCAAATGATCACCGATCTGTTAGACAAACTCATTTCCTTAGAAGGCCCACTACACGGTAAGTCGGCAAAGGGCCCTGCCTACTGGAAACAACTCTACACCTTACCCTTCCAACTCGAGCACCAACCTTAGGCAAAGAATAAAAAACACACCCTTAAGGACCAACTCATCCACAGCGACCAGACCTTGTTATCAATACCATTGACTTTTCATAAAATGGTGACATATATATCTTCATCAGAACCTTGTGCCACAACATTCGAACGGGTGAATTTTATCGCAGCAAAAAAGTGCGTGACAGAGGCAACCAGAATCGAGATCAATTGTAAATGACCGCCGAACAGACCGTCCAGACTTATTTCGATGCACTTGCCGCCGGAGATGCAAACAAACTCATGGGTCTCATGTCCACGGCCGAACACTATGTCAAAATTGGCACAGACAAAGATGAAATCGTCTACGGAGGAACCGACGCACCTGCATATTACCAGCATCACGTTGCCAGCACCCAAGACTTCACCATTCAGATCGACCATTTGGATGTGCAGGAACGCGACGACCTTGCATATTTCGTTACCCTGCAAACATGGCAACTCAAATGGCAGGGCACATTCGAAATTTTAAATATGCGCCTCACCGGTGTGCTCGAAAAAGAAAACAGCAATTGGAAATTCGTCCAAATCCACGCCTCTCTCGGCGCAGAGGAGTAACTCATGGAAAAACTCGCTCTCCACGGCGGCCCCAAAGCCAAACCCACATCGTACAACACACCCAACCGCTACGGCGATGAAGAACGCGAGCTCATCAACAAAGTCATCGACAGCGGTCGCCTTATGGGCACCGACGGTATGGTGGCCGATTTTGAAGCCGAAGTCGCTCATGCCTTCAATATCAAGCACGTCATCATGGTCACCTCCGGCACTGCCGCGCTGCATGTTGCACTATGCGCTTTGGGTGTCAGCGAAGGGGACGAAGTCATCACCAATCCGATGACCGATATGGGCACCACTGCCGCTATCCTCGCACAAAATGCCATCCCCATCTTCGCCGACATCGACCCTCAAACCCGCCTCATATGCCCCGACAGCGTGCGCAAACTGATCACCCATCGCACCAAAGTCATCATCACCGTCCACATGTCTGGCCTCCCGTGTGACATGGACATCTTCATGAACATCAGCCTTGAATCAGGCATCAAAATCCTCGAAGACTGTGCCCAAGGCCACGGCGGTACCTTTGGCGGTTGTCACCTTGGCACCATCGGCCACGCGGGTGGATTTTCTATGAACGAATCCAAGCAAATGTCCAGTGGCGATGGTGGTTTTGTCACCACCAACGACGACGAAACCGCGCGCATCGCCCGTCTCTTCCGCGACAAAACATACGTGCGTGACCGCAAAGTCACCCGAGGCGAGCAACCCGTATCTTTCTTCGCCCCCAACTATCGCCCCACAGGCTTACAAGCTGCTGTCGGCATCGCCCAACTTCATAAACTCGAAGCCTTAGTCGCGCGCCGAGCGGCCATTGTCAAACGTTATTACAATGAACTTTCTGACCTTCCCCACTTTGAACTGCCTCATATCACATCCGGTAGCCAGCCTTCTTATTGGCCTTTGGCTGCCCAATACACCGGCGACACACCCACCCGAGATGAACTGGCCGAAACCCTGCGTGCTGAAGGTGTGCGCCTTGACACAGGTATGGCAGCCGTCAACAACATTTTGCGTACCGAACTCATACAAAAAAAGAAATACTATCCCCTAACCGACAAAGTGCCCAGCTTTTGGCGCGATACCACCTATGATCCAGATTCCTGTCCCCATGTTGATGCACTCACACGCACTTGCCTACGTTTACCAGTAGATCAGCGGTTTACTGACGAGGATATTGATCAGACGATTGTTGCGGTTAAGAAGGTTTGGGCGCACTATTTTGAATAAAAGACGTATGAGGTATCACAGTTTTTTTATCTTATGTTGAAAAAAGTAGGTCGTCGAAGACAGATAATTTAAAAGTCGTTCTTAAACCTCTAAACACCATTCACAAAAAAGAAGCCCACCATGTCCCAAACAAATCACATCGACCTCACAAAAGACCTCGCAACCCAATTCCAAACGCGCGCCACTGAAGCCGACAAAACCAGCACCCTCCCCTCGGAAGACATCGCCGCCCTCAAATCATCCGGTTACCTCGCCCTCAACATCCCCAAACAATACGGCGGTTTCGGCCTCTCCCTCCGCGCCTGCACCGAAGCCCAACTCGAACTCGCCCAAGGCAGTGCCTCCACCGCTCTCGTCACCGCCATGCAACTCCAAGTCTTCGGCGCTGCCCGCGACTGCAAAACATGGACCGACGAAACCTATGAGCGCTTCTGTCATGCATCGGTCAAAGGCGCGCTCTTCAACTCTGTCGCCACCGAACCCGAACTCGGCAGCCCCTCTCGCGGTGCCATGTTCAAATCTGACGCAAAAGTTACCGATAGAGGTTATACCTTAAACGGCCACAAAACTTGGACCACAGGCGGCAAACACCTCACCCACATGCTCGTCAAAGCCATGTGTGGAGACGAATCCGCAGTCTTCCTCGTCGAACAAGACTGCCCCGGCGTGCGTTGGGAAGAAACCTGGAAAGACGCCCTCTCATTCCGCGCTAGCGACAGCCACGATGTCTTTTTTGAAAACTGCCAAATCCCAAAAGAAAATTTGGTTCAACCTCACCCAGACCCACCCTTCGTCAAATCCCCGTGGTTCCCAATGATGCTCGCGGCGGTCTATCTCGGCTCTGCCATTGCCGCCCGTAACACCGTTATCCAATATGCCCTCGAACGCGTGCCCACAGCCCTTGGCAAACCCATCGCTACCCTCCCCAAAATCCAACGCCTCATCGGCGAAATCGACATGCCCCTCCAAGCCGCCAAATGTCTCTTGCTCGACGCCGCCGACACGTGGAACAACAATATCGCAAGTGTCGCAACCGCCAAACACTTCGCAGTCACCGTTGCCAACGAAGTCACCGACAAAGCACTCCTCATCGCAGGTGGACGCGCCCTTACTTCCAGCCTGCCACTTGAACGTTACTTCCGCGACGTGCGCGCAGGCCAAATGCAACCTCCCTCAGGTGACACCGCACTGGAAATTATTGGAAGAAATGCGATTGACAGTATATCACCCGAAACATCTACTACTTAATGGTTGAGGCCACAATGCTCACATATTCCAAACACCTCCCCATCACGGCCACCCCCGACGTCCTCGTCTGTGGTTCTGGTCTTGCAGGCATTGGTGCCGCCGTCTCCGCCGCACGTGCCGGTGCCAAAACCATGGTCATCGAACGCAACGGCTTCTCAGGCGGATTCTTCACCGCCATCATCGGCTCGGCCTTTGACGGTTTTGTAGATGAACGCACCGGGCAACCCGTTGTTGGCGGTATTGTCTTC
>JABIFK010000540.1 GCA_018650745.1 Candidatus Latescibacterota bacterium
GCGCATTTGATTCTTGGCGAGGAGGTCACCACCGCGATGTTCGTTGCTGCTGCATTGATTATGGGCGGTATTCTCGTTATGGTATATTCTGAACGTAATCATGCAAATTCTGTGGGTGAATGATACCGAATCAAAGACTCGTCCAGTCTTTAAGAAAGGTAACTGATGAAGAGAAATTTATTACTTAAGCTGACTGTACTTCTTGTGCTCATAGGTGTTGATGGTGTATTGCATGCCCAAGTCAAGAACGAACCACGCTCACTTTATACCTATAGTTTCGGAGGGCTTGAAGCTATGGAGGTTGGTGACGCGGTTGAATTGTTGGATGATTTGGGTTATGCGGGAATCGCTGTTGAGGGGAGAAGTGAGAAATCCTTGGACCGAATGCGCGCATATTATAAGTGGAGCGAGCGAAAGGGCGACGACTTTAAAGTCGTATCTGCTTTTATGGCACATCGATTTGTTAAATATGGATTCTCTGATGCAGCGCACAAGGCAGCGATTGATCTCATGGTTGGGAAGGAGGGAACGATATGGGTTTGGGTTCGGGATGACTTGAAAGATGGCAGCATCACAGATGAGAAGGTTGAGCGCTTTATACGAGGCATTTTTGAATATGCCGTATCGAAAGGCGTTAAGGTCATTTTATATCCTCATTATAACACGTACTACCCAACCGTTGAGGATGCCTTGCCCTTGGTGGAAAAAATAAACCATCCCTCATTTGGTATCGCGATCAACCTCTGTCATGAGCTCATGTCGGACAAAGGAGCGATCTTGGCGCAAACCTTTGAAAAAGCGAAGCATCGCATTGCGGCCATCATTATTTCGGGCGCTCAAATAGAGCTCGATCGAAAAAGTGTGAGGACAACGAACGCCTCGACGATCAAGTCTTTGGATGAAAGCGAATACGATCTGAGGCCGTATATGCGACTCATAAAACAATCGGGATTTGAAGGCCCCATCGGTTTTATCAATTTCAGATTACCTACGCCAAAGGACTATTTGGAAAGGACCATGAAACGGTGGGAATCGCTTTGCAAGGAAGTGGGTTTGTATGAATTGGAAAACACAAAAGGAGTACGTAGTGAATCAAATTAAATTTGCAATTGTATTTGTTCTGATCGGGGTTGGAAGTCTCTTGGCGCAAGAATCGGATTCGCCGGTATATGATGCGCCTGATCAAGCGGTCTGGGATCCGTCTTCGCGGAGTTGGTTTGTCTCGAATTTGGGGGGTGGTATTTCCCTCAAACGCGATGGATATGGTTGGATCGTAAAACTGGATCAAAATGGTGCGGTTATTGATCCTCGCTGGGTGAAGAATCTGGATGCGCCTTCGGGCATGGTGGTTGCTGGCAAGCTATTATATGTTGTGGACCGAGATGGACTTTATGAAATCGATATTGCAACCGCAAAGATTAACCACCTCTACAAGGTGACTGATCCACAATTTCTGAACGATGTGGCGCTTGGCCCCGACGGAAATCTTTATGTATCGGACTTTAGCGCACAACGTATTTATCGTGTCGATCCTACGCGCAAGAATGTAGAGATATTTATAGAGTCAGAAAAACTGGATACACCTGACGGTTTGTATGTAGATGGCAACAATTTAATCGTCGCATCTTGGGGACCCATTGTAGATCCGGCCACTTTTGAAACCTCCCGAAAGGGATCTGTATTGTCTATCAATTTGGATACGAAAATAATTAAGTCCTATTTGAAAGAGGGGCTCGAAGTTGGAAATTTAGAAGGGATCGCGAAGGTGGGTGATGATTTTTATATTACCGATTGGATGTCTGGATTGCTGCTTCGTGTAACCAAGTCAGGATTTAGCGTGGTTATATCGGGTTTGAAAAATCCTACCGACCCCAACTATGCAGAAGAACTCGGTGTTCTGGCAATTCCCGAACATGGTTCTAATCGCGTTCTTTTTGTTAAGTTACCCAATAATTGACAAGGCAAAACGATTGGATGCGCCAGTCTAATTAAAAAGCAGTTTGTTGCTGCCGAACCCCTCTGTGTCCCCTTCAAAAAAAGGGAGATGATGCTTTTTGTTAGGTAATGGGCTGGTTTCAAATAAAGGAAGGTTACACTATGGATCGACGCACAGCTTTGAAAACATTGGGGATTGGGGCTTCTGGCATTATGGCAAGCCCTTTTGTATGGGCTGAAGATGCCAAACGTCCAAACATTGTGGTGATTTTGTCAGATGACCAAGGGTTTGGGGATGTGAGTTATCAAGACCACCCCGAGGAAGTGCATACACCACACATTGACGCGCTGGCCAACACGGGCGTTCGCATGACAAATGGGTATGCGAGTGCGTTTGTATGTGCGCCTACTCGAGCAGGTTTGATGACGGGGCGCTATCAGCAGCGTTTTGGGTTTTATACGGCCAGTGACTCGCGAGCAGGGTTGCCGGTTGATGAAATCACACTTGCAGACCTGCTCAAAAAGTCGGGATACAGGACGGGGATATTTGGAAAATGGCATTTGGGATTGAAGCCGGAATATCACCCGAACAAGCGTGGGTTTGATGAATTTTACGGATTTTTAGGCCATGGCGGACACGACTATTTTGACTTGAGTTCTAAAGAAGATGCGGCTCATAACGCGATTTATAGGAATCAAGAAATTATCAATGATACGGGGTATTTGACCGATAATTTGGCTCGGGAAGCTGTTGGTTTTATTGAGCAAAACAAAGAAGATCCTTTTTTCCTTTATCTGCCATTTAATGCTGTGCACGCGCCGTTGCAAGCACCTGAAGAAGATATTAAATCTTTCGATACCGGAGATCCCAAGAGAGACATTTTAATGGGGATGCTCAAAAGGATGGATCTTGCTGTGGGCAATGTGGTGAATGCGCTTAAAGAGAATGGTGTGTGGGAAAATACACTCATCTTTTATTTTTCAGACAATGGTGGTGCGCGGGCCACACATGCGAACAATATGCCTCTGAGGGGTTATAAGCAGCAGGTGTATGAGGGTGGGTTGCGTGTGCCATTTTTTGTATCTTGGCCAGGGCATTTGGAGGCCGGTGGTGTGTGCGATGAACCGGTTATTTGTATGGATGTTTTGCCGACTGTCTGCGCGGCTGTTGGTATTCCATTGCCAGAGGGGCGTATCTACGAT
Organism: Candidatus Latescibacterota bacterium; assembly: GCA_018650745.1. GTDB lineage: Bacteria > Latescibacterota > UBA2968 > UBA2968 > UBA2968 > JABIFK01. The sequence continues at coordinate 3,139 of JABIFK010000540.1, forward strand.
GGTGTGAATATGTTGCCTGTGTTGCAAGGCAAGACAGATGGGGCACTGCACGATGCGTTGTATTGGGATGGTGATTCGGGAACCTGGGCCATTCGAGAAGGGAAGTGGAAACTTACATTTAGCAAGTCGAAGAAGCTGGAGTTGTACGATTTGGTCGCTGATATCGGCGAGAAGAATGATCTGGCTGATCAGCAGCCGGAGATTGTTCAGCGGTTACAAGAGAAGTTTAAGGCTTGGAGAAGTCAGATGGCACCAAGGATCAGAAAACCTCGGCGGAATAGAAGAAAGCCTGCGCAGCAGAATTAGGTGATGTGAGTGATGGTTTATTACCTAACTTTCTGATCCTGCGATGCGCACGTTTTAGATGGCATCTGAATTGAAAGTTAGTAGCCATTCTCGTAGTGTGAATATGGAGAAAGCCCCGGCCTATTATAGCGTTGGGGTTTTCTTTTTTTATGGGCAAGGTTGTCGACTCTCCAATTGACTTGGTGACCACGATGTTTTAAGTTGGGCGGGAAAAACAGATGGCTTTGACATACTGCAGTGCTTTGAAAGAGAGCGTTTAAATATGGCTGATACCATTCAAGAAAAGATGGGTGATGAATTTCCGCGAGATCGTCGCGGATTTTGGCAACCCCCGAGGGGAACGGCACCGTCCAACCCGGTTTTCGCTTGGCCACCTCGTCCGTTGGCAAGCCTCAAGTGGTTATATGGTTACCTTTTTCCTTGGAACTTGATCTATATGTCAATCGCCACCTTGACATGGTTCTACTGGCAGCCTGCGCTTTCGCGATGTGCAACGTTTCAATGGGATTGGGTGCTTGAAATGTTTGTGCGCAACGAAATCATGTTGGTTGCAATTGTGAGTGCTTGGCATGTGCAATTGTGGTCACAAAAAAAACAGGGAACGAATTACAAATACACTTCAGATTGGCTGGCGACGGGACATCGTAAGTTTCTTGGGGGGAGTCAGCTTTGGGACAACGTCTTTTGGAGTTGTGTTAGTGGCGGAATTATTTGGACGGCTTATGAGGTGGTGATGATGTGGGCATA
>JABIFK010000533.1 GCA_018650745.1 Candidatus Latescibacterota bacterium
AGCCCCTTGCTCGACGACGTCTCTGTTTCTGGTGCACGCGGCGTATTGGTTAACATTTCGGCAGGCAGCGACCTCAAACTATTTGAGGTAGACAAAGCCGTAAGCCTCGTAACCGAAGCTGTAGGCAATGAAGCCAACATTATTTGGGGGACCGTGCTCGACGACAGCATGGGTGAAGAATTGCGCGTCACCGTCATTGCAACAGGTTTTAACGCGCCCCCCGAAAAAACAGCAGACGCCAACACACCCACACGACAACATACAACGCGTACTTATGGCCCTGATGTACCCGCTTTTATGCGCAACAAGTTAGATGGTGAAAACACCGAAGGCGAAAACAAACGTGAGAAAAAAGGGGATGAACCCTCCCTCGATGACTTAGAATATCCCACGTTTTTGCGCCGCCAGATGGAAGAAAAAGAAGGGTAAAACCCCTCGATAATTGAAAAACAAATAAAACCGCAGAGATTCTTGTCTCTGCGGTTTTATTTTTATAAAAATTGTTTTCCGTAAGCACATTTCATACTAAATAGACACAATAACCACCCAATTTAGACTTTGAACTTCCTTTTACCTTTTGCCTTCTCACTTTTTCCGTGATTCACCACGCCGTCCATCCGCCGTCAATCGTCACGTTCTGCCCCGTCATATAAGTGCTGGCATCACTGGCCAAAAATACCACAGCCCCCTTTAATTCCCACGATGCGCCCATACGCCCCATTGGGCTTTTTTTATTTAACCGCTCGACCATTTTCTGTGGTGCTTTTTCTGCATTGGGAAACGGCCCAGGGCTCAAACAATTGACACGCACACCCTCTTTGGCCCAATAAACGGCCAAGTGCCGCGTCAGATGAATAATCCCGCCTTTCAAAGCATGATAAGCCGCAGGGCTTGCAACACTCACCCCTTCATACGCATCAGGGTAAGACGCCACTTGCCCATACATGGACCCCAGCATCACAATGCTCGCAGAATATTCCCCAGCCACGGCCGCATTGCGTACACATCGCGCCAATTCAAAGTAACCCGACGCATTACCCAACTGATTCGAAAATTGTTCGTGTGTGACATCTGTCCAATCATTGGCAATCGGATTTTGCCCATTATTGATCAACACATCAACTTTGCCTGATACAGCCAATGCCGCTTCAAACCCCGCATTCAATTTTTCCGAATCCATATGGTCCAGCACCACACCTTGGTGTCCTTCTCCTGGCAAAGCACCTGCTGCTTTTTCTGCACGTGACAGATCACGGCTACCCACAATCACTTGGGCACCCGCCTCAGCCAAAGCACACGCCATTGCAGTACCCAAATAACCCGATCCACCCGTAATCAATGCCGTTTTTCCGGTTAAATCAAACAGTTCTTGTATTGTACGATCTGCCATCATATTCCCCTTAAATAGAGATCATCCGATCTCGATCATCCATACACTTTAAACACGCCAAATTCACACGCAAAGTTTGAATACCCTCTTCCAAAGTACACAGTACCGTCTCATTGCCCTCAATTGCATTTAAAAAACCTTGTGCCTGATCGACAAAACCAACATCGCGCGCCAACACATCTCCGCCTACCCAGTGCCACGGTGTATCCGGTTCCACCATCCAGCCCCAACGATTGTTGTGGCGTTCAAATTTAAGTGTTCCCTCTGTACAAACCACCGTGATACTCATTTCGTTGGGCGCTTGATATTGATTCAGTGTATAGGTTCCCATTGCTGACCCTTGGCGCGTCAAAACATGTACCGTATCTTCCACAGTCACCTTGGGCAACACCTGATGGTTTGCATCGGCCACCAACGATTGAATGGGCCCAACCAGCCATTCCCCTGCATTGAGCAAATGTGTAATCGCATCTTGAATTGCCCCACCACCAACCTGCCGATTGGCATAATAAACCTCGTGATAGGCCGGACGATACTTTGGAAAGTGTTGCCCAGACAAACCCACAAGTTGAACAGGCTTCCCAAATCGCCCCGTATCCAATGCCTTTTTCATCGCTTGTAACATCGGGTGCATGCGGTGCACATAACCCACAACAGCGGTCAATCCCTGCTCAGACACAATCCTTTGCAAAGCATCAACACCGTCCAAAGAAGTGCTCACGGGTTTCTCTATCAGCAAATGCACACCTTTTTCTGCCAATTGTGTGGCCATAGCCACATGAAAATGCGCAGGCGTTGCAACAACAGCCGCATCAAATGACGCCGTCAAGGCATCGTCAAACGTTGCATACGTCTCTTCAATACCATATTCTCGAGCAACTGCCTCACGCCGTTCAGTCACAGACTCACAAAACGCCAGTTCCACACGCCCAGTGGCTTTAAAGCAACGCAAATGGCGTTCGCCAATAGACCCAACCCCCACAACCAACACACGAAACGTCTTCATAAACGCCTCCATAAAATGTCTCCTCAAAGGTAACACCTGACACCCTTTGAAACCAGAACATTTACAGGCCTTGGTTTTCTTTTTAGAATGGACTATTATTAACCTATGACAACCACACTCATCCTCATACGCCACGGCGAAACCGAGTGGAACGCCACTGGCCGTATTCAAGGCCACCGCCCCGTTTCCCTCAACGAACGTGGCCACAAGCAAGCCCAAGCCGTTGCCCTTCGCCTGCAATACGAACCCTTCAACGCACTCTACAGCAGCGACCTTGAGCGCACCGTGCAAACAGCCGAAGCCATTGCCAATCTTACCCAGCACACCATTCATACCGACGCGCGCCTACGCGAATGGGATCTCGGCATCTTATCAGGTCTCAAACGCACAGAAGCCGAAGCGCAACATCCCGATGCCTACGCCATTTACAACGAAGGTCGCATCGATGAACCCATTCCCAACGGTGAAAGCATCCACAACCGCTACACCCGTGTCACAACCTGCCTCGAAGAAGTTGCCGCCAAACACCCCAATCAAACACTCGTCATTGTCACCCACGGCGGCCCATTAGGCGATTGTTATCGACGCGCAACCAACCTACCCTTTGACAAACCACTCGACGTCGAACTCTACAACGGCGGCCTCAACATCATTACCATCGACAACTCAAATTGGACACTCGACACTTGGGGCGACATCGACCACCTCAAAGACATTGGCAGTATGGGCGATTGGGAAGGTCGGAAATAACTGTGGACGTACAGATGGAAACAAATAACTCAAAGATAATTTACAGGTCCAATACCTTCCAAAATATCCCGCTCATTTTTTTGGATTTAAAAATGTTGATCGATTTTTTATGCATAGATTAATCCTTCTCCTTACCTTATTATTTTCAACAAATATTCACGCACAAACGTTCTCGACACCTAAAACCGCAGATTTCGAAGATTTCATTGCATTTGCACAATCGTTTGGCTCAAAAAGAGGGGATCCAAATTTTAATTTGGTTGTAGATCTCAATGATGACGGAGAGGTTAATTTTCTTGATTTCGTTGGTTTTGCGTTATCATTTGGCAACGTATTCTCAGAACCTGTCCCACCCATTTCAATAGCATCTCAAATTGCATATAACGCGCAAACCAACACATCCCAGATCACGCTCTCATTTTCACAACAAATTCGCATTGTTACAGAAACAAGCTTGTCACTGACAAGACCATCCATAAATTTAGAAACGGGAACACCCGAAGAGGAAGAAATCAACCTTCTAAGTACCACGCTTGATGCCAATCGCGAAATTTTAACCATTCACGTATCAAGTGCAATTCCTGACAGCAGTCGGCTGTCATTAACCAAAACAATCTTTCCACAAATAGATACAACAGGCACAGTATGGTTAATAGGTCAGTCTTATGGTGTTATTTTGGGACTTTGGGTTTACAATGCCTACCAGCCCATCATTGACGAAGTCACCCTCTCATCCCCCTTCTCACCCGCCCAAGCAACCCTAAGCCTACGCCCCTTTGCGCCCACAGACATCGACCTCTTCACCCCCGGTGTCTACACCCAAGCCAGCCCAATGACACCCGCATCCGGCGACACCCTCACCGAAACCACCGCCCAAACCGCTCTCGAAATCTTCCTCGCCAAACGCATCACCAACACCTTACAACAAACCCTCTCCAAGTTCAACGACGCCACACTCATCAACAAAATGCCCAATCCCACACTACGCGCCGGTCTCATCTCCCTCACCGGCACCCTCGGTGAATCCGGCATCGACGCCATTCTACGCGGCCCCTTCGG
>JABIFK010000232.1 GCA_018650745.1 Candidatus Latescibacterota bacterium
CACCAGAGACGTCCATTGAGATGCCCGCAAGATTCTCGCCAGCAAGGCCATATCGAGAGGGGTTGGACACCATACCGAAAATGACGGGTATACCCAGTGACGCTTCGTTGGCCATTTGGGCGGCCAAAGGGCCTAGGGCCAATATTATGGTTATTTTTTCTGAGACGAGTTTGTTGGCAATATTTTTCCACGCTTTTTCTTCACCTTTAAGATTGTATTCGACGATTTGATCGGTGGAGATGGTTGGGCTGTTTTTGAGAAAGCTGTCCAACACCTGATTATACACCTCTTGGTCGCGGCTCTTGATCACGGCTATAGATTGTGCCGATATAGGGATTGCCATGAGGATATTGTGTGTGATGATCACAAGACCAAAACACAAAATACGTAGGCTATGTTGGAAGAATATTCTCATTGTAAATTAGGTGACCGCTCTAAAAGTTGTATTCTAAGCTGAGCGTGGTGATAAATGTTGAGCGCAAACCGGCGTCGTTTAATGCAAATTGCGTATTGAAGGCCACTAAGTATTGTCTGGCAGGATTCCATTTGATGCCCCAAGCGGTTTCGAGAATATCATCGCCAATGCCATCTCCATCCAGTTCGTTGCTGGCGAGAAATTCACCTGCAATGGTGTATTTGTTGGTGCCGTAGTCAAAACCAATGGCGTATTCGATAGCACTCAATTTGCTTCTGGTGAGGTTGAATTCATATCCAATATTGGCATGAGGTGTCAGACGATCTGAGATGCTACGAGAAAAGATGAAGAAAGGGTAGATGGTATTATCGCCCGTACCCAAAAAGTCTTTGTTGTCGCCTGTTGAGAGTTGGGCCAGGGTGGCAAACCCGATGTCGACCAGGTTGTTGTCTGGCAAGTGATATTTGGCACGCAGCACAATGTCTTGTCCTGAATTTTCACTGTCGTGAAAGTCTTTTCCTGTTTTCATCGCTTCAATAAACTGTGCTTCTGTTAATTTTAGGCCTGTGTCGGGGTCGGGTGTGAGGTTGCGTGCAAAGAGTGTTGTATTGCCTTGTATGTCGGGTGGTAAAAAGAAGGCTGGAAACTCATTGCCGCCTGCCAAGTGTTCTCCTGTTGCAGAGTTGTGACACCCTATGCAGCCTGCAGCACCATTGACCAAATAACTGCCCAATGAAATTTGATCGATCTGCGATTGGGAGAGGCCCTCGAAGTTGATTTCGACGTTGTGTGGTATGAGGCGCAATCCCAATTCTGTCGTTGCGGGATCACTGCTTGGTTCTGTAGGCAAACTGTTTATAATCTCATCTGAGCACCCCAGAAGACAGAGTATCAAAAAAAGACTCAATAAGCAGCCTTTATTTAAAAAACGAGGCATAAGCATTCCTTTTTATTTGAACATAAATTGCAAATTTATCACAGACTTACAAATATACGCTTGTCAGACTTGTATAAAAAGCAGTGATTATAATCAGAGGAAAGAGAGAAACGGATATTTTTCGCATTCTTGTCAATTTTAGGCATAAGCAACAGACTGTAATTTATGATATTTATGTAAGGCCGGCAAGGTCGGTTCAGAATGGTTTGGGAAACATATGATTATGTTGTTTGACAAAATGTAGAAGCCATGGAATATTGACGGGGATATTCGATAACCGTTTAGCAAGGGTTGTTAGGTATGGAAAATTTGATTGATAGCTTGATAAAATCGCTTGAAAATGCCAGTGGCAGAAGCATTGGCATGGTGATGGCGGTTATTGGTATTGTGGTGTGGTGGGTTGTGAGTCAGATCAAAAAGTCAATGCGTGTGTTGTCGGGCGAAAGGGCCCCTCAAGAGTCGGAAACGGTAGAGATCGAGCGGCCTCGCCGGCGTCTGTCTTTGAAGGTTTATCATCGGTAAAAATATGGACAATGAAATAGACGCAATTGTGCCAGAAATCGAAGAACCCTATGCATTGACACGCGTTTTGGGTGCGCAACACGAAACGCGTTTGGCGCATTTGCTCACCTTGAGGCCGTTGCATTTTATTTTTGTATGTACCTTTTACTTATTGATCTTGAAAGTTGCTGCAAGTTTTTTGATTGAAGTGATCACTTATCCGTTTCCGGAGTGGAAGCCTTCTGGCACAGTTGATCCTCGCAAGATTATTGAAGAATATGGACGTGGATCGGCTTTTTTGATGGGGGTTGTGTTTGCGCCTTTGATTGAAACGATTTTGGGGCAATGGTTGCCCATTCGTGTGGCGCGTATTTGGACGGAGAATCCTAAGATTTTGTTGTGGACTGCAACGTGTGTTTTTGCGTTGCAACATATTCATGCAGGATTTAGTGGTTTGGCTGTTGGTTTTGGCGGTGGTATTGTTTTGGCGTTTGCTTTTTTGGCGTGGTATCGTGTGGGGTTTGTAAAAGCATTTTTGATGACATCGGCAATTCATGCGGTTCATAACGGCATTGCCTTTGTGGGAGCTTTATTTTTATGAGTGATGCGATTGCCAGAGAATGTGCTGTATTAGAAGATGTGGCACTGGTGCGGGTGCTGACGGTCGATAAAGAGCAATATGATGCCCCTTATCTTGATGTTGCACAAAAAGAGATGGGAAGACGCGGTTTGGGTTTGACCGATGTGGTGAATGAGGTTTACATTGCGGGGCAAGATGATGAGGGTGAGACGGTGAGGATTGCTCGGGCCTTGGAACGCGTAGATGCCGATTGGACACTTTGGTCTTTGCTGACCATTGAAAATTATATTGGCGATTCGTGGGTGATTCAAAAAGAACACAGTCGATGGTTGATTCATTTTTATGAGGGGGATGCCTATCGGTTCTCTTTTTTTTATGAGACTGTTGCACAGTTTAAAGAACTTTTGAAACAATTTTTGTCGTTGGAACTGTGGGAAGTAGAAGACTCATATGAGCTGAACCATTGGAAACCAATCTTTCAAACGTGTTCACCTGCTTATTTGACCAAGATTGTTTCAGACTTGGATCGGGAAGCTATTTTGCATACGGTGAAAACGCCGATGTTTACGCACGATAAAAAAGGGGAATATGTTCTTACGGTGCCAAGGTATCATGTGAAAGAGGGGGAGCAGTTGGTCGCACATGCGCAACAAGAATTGGCGAAGTTGTATGATCAGGCAGAATATCTGGCTACGGCAGATGATCGAGAACAAGAACTGAAAGTGTATGCTTTGTTGATGCAACTTGTGCCTGATAACCCGGCAGTGCATTATAATCGTGGGCAGATGTTGCTTGAAATGAAAAAGGTAGATGAGGCGGTTGAGGCATTGGGGGAAACGATTGCATTGGGGCTGCCCGAAATTCCTGAGAAGATTAAATTGAATGCAAAGCGTAGTGGTGTGAGTCGTATGGCGGGCAGTGTAAATCCGTTGATGAGTTTGGTGGTTTTGACGCAACAATCTAACAGGCCAAAGAATACCCCGGTAGAATATCCCGATTACATAGATGATTGTGCGTTGTTATTGGCGCGTGTTTTAGAAACGCATGTCGATCATATTTCTGCACGGCATTGTTTGGCGACTGTTGCGGAGTTGAAAAATGATATTGTTCTGGCAAAGAAATATTATGGTGAAATTTTAGCCCTTGATGCAGGGGATGAAGTTGCAAAAGCAAATTTGGCATACCATGAAGCGAGTGAGACATCAGATTAAAAAGGGATAAAGCTCAAACCTCAGATTGGTTGTACGATATAAAAAACGCCGCGATAAGTTATATCGCGGCGTTTTTATATTTCAAAGAGAGGCGTGTTATTGAATGTTGATCAGTTCTATTTCGAAGATGAGTGTGGCATTGGGTGGAATGGTACTGCCTGAACCATTTGCACCATAGGCCAATGCTGGGGGAATGATGAGTTGGCGGTGGCCGCCTATGCGCATCCCACTTACACCTTCTTCCCAACCAGGGATAACGCGCCCGCCGTCGAGTACAAATTGAAAGGGATCATTGCGATCGAGGGAACTGTCGAATTTGATACCGGATTCTAACCACCCTGTATAGTGCACGGTTAACAAGCGGCCCGGTTGCGTAATGTTACCTGCACCAACCGTGATGTCGTGGACTTGAACGCCATTTGTGGTTGTGGTGTACTGAGACGTGGCGATTTGTTGTGGTGTGTCTTGTATGGGGCTGTTGACCGAACTGCCACAGCTTATGATGATCAAGAGACAAAACAATAGAGGAATGCTTTTTTTCATGGGGCTCCTTTTGGGCTGTTATTTAATCTCTAAAAGATATACCTCAAAGATGAGTGTGGCATTTGGAGGTATGGCACCTGGATAACCGTCGGGACCATATGCGAGATTGGGAGGAATAACCAATTGCCTGTGACCACCAACACGCATGCCCACAATGCCTTCGTCCCAGCCTTTGATAACTTGGCCACCGCCCAATGGGTTGACTGAAAAAGGCTTGTTTTTGATGATGGAGCTGTCAAATATTTTGCCGGTGGTTAGCCAACCGGTATAATGAACGATGGCATGTTTGCCTTTTGTGGCTTCAAGGCCTGTGCCTTTTTTGATGTCGTGATATGTGAGGCCCTCGGCGGCTTGAATATATTGATTGTCGGCAATTTCTGCGGGGGATGCTGATGGTTGGTCGGGCACATCGGCGCTGTTGCCACACGCGAAGAGTGTGAGGGATAAGATTAAGACGCTTAACTTTCTCATGGGTTGCTCCTTTTTATGATTAACCCCAGGGATCAAAACAGATTTTGATGGCTTCTTTTTTTCGTAAGAGTTCTACGCCTTCTTTGTATTGGGTGAGAGGGAGGCTGTGGGTAATGAGGGGGGAGAGGTTGACGTCGCCTTTGATAATGAGATCAAGTGCGCGTTGGGCGGCTTCTTTGTTGTGCATGCCGTAGCCCATGAGGGTGAAGTTGCGGTTCCAGTTTTTTGGGCCAAAGGCGATTTCTTCGCGTAGGACGCCAAATATGGAGACGGTTTCGCGGGTGCGGGCCATGAGGTATTCGATGGAGACTTTGAGACCGGTGCAGTCTAGGGTCGTATCTAAGGCTTGATCGGTGAAGCGACCTTCTGGAAGGGCTTCTGGTGTGGGGGCGTGAACGTGGTCGGCACCGAGCATTTCGGCCATTTCGCGGCGTTCAGCTAAAGGGTCGAAGGCGATGACTTCACTTGCGCCATATGCACGGGCCATTTGGATGGCGATCAGACCCGCAGGGCCGAGGCCCCCAACGCCAAAGCGTTTGTTTTTGACGGCATCCATTTTGATGAGGCGGTCGAAGGAGACTTGGATACACATGGCAAGTTCGAGAGAGGCGATGCGCTCGGGTACGAGGGTGGGGGTTTGTAAGAGGCTGTCGGCATCGAAGACGGCGTATTGGGCATAGGCGCCGGTGCGATTTTGACCTTGGTCACGCCATGCGGCAACGCGCATGCCGGGTTCGAAGTCTGTAACGTCTGCACCAACTTTGACGACTTCACCCATGGCTTCGTGGCCGGGTTGGCCGGGTGTGTAAGGATAGGTGAGCGCGAGGCCGGGCAGCATCTCTTCGCCGTCCATGATGTGGAGATCCCAGTGGGGGCAGGTGCTGATGCCGAGTACTTTGATGAGCACTTGGTTGGCTTCGGGCTCGGGTGTGGGTACGTCTTTCCAGACGGGGTTTCCGGGGGCTTCGTAGTGGAGGATTTTCATGGGTGTCCTTGGGTAAAGAGCGAACATGAATGTTCGGGTTGCAGTGGCACGGTTTGGGTGCGCGTTTGGTGCGAAATTGAAGCTTGGTGGCGTGTTTAGGTTTGTGGGCGTACTAAAAAGATATGGAGCGACGGATTAGGACCAGTCTAAGATGACGCCGAGGACGGGTTCGCTTTTGGACTCGATAAGGGCCCAGGCATCGGCGGCTTGCGAGACGGGGAAGTGGTGGGTGATGAGGGATAGGGTGTCG
>JABIFK010000477.1 GCA_018650745.1 Candidatus Latescibacterota bacterium
GAGTGTGGTGATTGGGCAGGTTGCTGGTGCGACGAAGACGATACGTGTGGGATCGGGTGGGGTGATGTTGCCCAATCATGCACCGCTTATTGTAGCAGAGCAATTTGGCACGTTGGCGTCTTTGTTTCCTGGGCGAATCGATTTGGGCTTGGGGCGGGCTCCGGGCACTGATCCGCAAACAGCTCATGCGTTGCGTCGAACACGCGTGGGTGGTGACAATGAATTTCCACAGGATGTGCTTGAGCTTCAGTCTTATTTTAAAACACCAGAACCCCAACAAGCTGTGCAGGCTATTCCTGGAGCGGGATTAAGTGTGCCTATTTGGTTGTTGGGGTCGAGTTTGTTTAGTGCCCAGCTGGCTGGTATGTTGGGGTTGCCTTACGCGTTTGCATCTCATTTTGCACCGGATTATTTGATGCAGGCTTTGGAAGTGTATCGCTCAAAGTTTGAGCCGTCGGTATATTTGGACAAACCTTATGCGATGGTAGGGGTGAATGTGGTTGCGGCAGATACGGATGAAGAGGCACGCTACTTGTTTACGTCGCAACAAATGCAATCGGTGAACATGATGCGGGGCAGGCGCGAAGCAATGCCATCGCCCATTGACGATATTGAAATGTATTGGACACCAGGGGAAAAGCCTGCTGCGGATCATAAGTTGACCTATTCATTTGTGGGAGCGGCTGAGACCATTGAAAAGGAGCTTGGTGATTTTATTGGACAAACAGGTGCAGATGAGATTATTACAACGGTGCGTATTTACGATCCGGCTGCATGTTTGCGGTCGCTTGAAATTTTGGCAGGTATTGATGCTGTGTTTCAGCCTTCAGAGGATGCTGGTGCGCTTACTTTTGAGGATTAATTGTTTTGAACGTGTTGGGTGATATTTTTCAAACGGAGCGTTTGCGTGTTCGTCACATTACTGATGAGGATGCAAAGCATCTGTATGCCGTTTATGGCGATGCTGAGGCGATGCGGTGGGTGGATGATGGTGAACCGATTGCGTGGGAGGATTGTGGCAGGTGGGTTGATGTGACGTTGCGTAATTATGAAATGTATGGATATGGCATGTCGGCAGTGGTTCTTAAATCTTCTGATACGGTGATTGGGTTTTGTGGTATTGTGCACCCTGGCGGGCAGCAGGAAGCAGAGATCAAATATGCTTTTTTGCGTGCTTATTGGGGGCAGGGTTTTGCGACTGAAGTGGTTCGGAGTATGATTGCTTATGGTGAGAATCATTTTGCGTTGCGCCGAATTATTGCTACGATTGACCCAGACAATGGGGGGTCGCGCCGTGTGCTGATTAAGAGCGGTATGTCTTATTGTGATACGCAGCGCCATGAAGATGGCTCTTATACCGAAATATTGGACTGGTGTGCAATTGACCCTGGTATCACGAGTTAAGGGAAAAGTGGTTTTGACGCCTGATAGGTATTGAGCGAATCAGCGAATAGACGAATAGACGAATAGGTGGAAAGTCAAGAAGGTGATCAGGTAGAAGGATTGATTGGAGTGGCCCAACAGGTCGCTCCGTTTTTTTTTGACAATCTATTCTACTTGTGGTATTGTATTTGTGTAATAGTTGTTTTTAGAATTATTAAGCTCTCCATTACTGCATGAGGTTTTTTATGTCGTTACCATTTGGGTTGTTAGGCCTTCTTAATCGTTCACCTATGGCAGGATATGATCTCAAGAAGATTTTTGATGACTCTATTAATTTCTTCTGGTCAGCGCAGACCAGTCAGATCTACAGAGAATTGAATGCACTTGAAAAGAAAGGATATGTTGTCTCTGAGATTAAACCAGGTGACAAAGGTCCTGATAAGCGAATATATAGCATTACTGAAGAAGGGCAATCGGGTCTGAAGGCGTGGCTTTTGGATGTTCCTGACGATATTGGGGAGGATAATCGCAATGCATTTTTGCTGCGGGTATTTCTTTCGTCCAATGTCGGTATTGATGAGCTTATTTTTCAGATGCAGAAGCGGTTGAGAAAGTACAAGAAGGACCTACAAAGACTTGAATTGGTAAAAAGCAGGCTCAGCGAATATGCACAGATGCCGGACAAAGAACGTGAACTTCCTTATTGGAAGATCACCCTCAGCAGGGGATTTCACGATGTCGAATCCCATATCAAATGGGCAGAGGAATCGCTGGCATATCTTCAAAGCACCCGAGAAGAAACCACCTAAATTCTGGATCAGAGACACACGTACTGATTGGTAATATCCTTTTATACGATATTGAATCTAAGTTTGCAGACGTGCGTTCTTAAGCTGAAAGGGGATGAAATGAACATCAAAAAATGGGTATGGAGATTCTTTACAATTGTATTGGGCGTTTTCATTCTCTCAGGCATTGGTCTTTACATATATCTCCCATCTGTTCCTTCCTTGTTCAAATTGAACAAAGAATGCCAGGAAGACGGATACTATATGGCGGAATTTGAATTCAAAATTTGTACCTGATTGGTTTGAATAGGATAAAAAATGGGGCAATCTGTTTAGATTGCCCCATTTTTCTATAGTATATTGCGTGAAAATGAATTAGTGTATGGCGGTTGTTTATTGCTTCTGGTTACGGAACTCATTTTAGTGGAACACCCATCAAGGGTCTTTAGAAAGATAAATATGTTTTGTTTGGTTAAAACTTATATACGGGTTATTGGATTTATTGCCATTGGGTTCTTATTTGCACCAAATGTTTGTGGGCAAGGTACAGCATTGACTCAAGATTTGACCGACGGGTGGCAGTATCGGTGGGGAGATTCTCCGGCTGATGAAACGGGTAAGCTGGTTTGGGCTTCTGAGGGTTTTTCGGATTCGGGCTGGCGCGCGTTTTCATTTTCTGACCTGCCCAGTGATCGGCAGTCGCATGAGTTTATGTGGATGCGCGTAAGGTTACCGGCTGAAGAATGGGTGAATCCAGTGCTTTTTATGGAGGATTTACTCGTGGCGGCTGAGGGTTATTTGGACGGAAAGAAGATTTCTGAAATTGGTACTTTGCATCCGTCGGCTGAAAATAAGTATCGCACGGTATCGTGGCATCTTGTGCCGCTTCCTGTTGATTTATCAGAAAAGATTTTGGTGTTGCGTTTTTATTCTAA
>JABIFK010000535.1 GCA_018650745.1 Candidatus Latescibacterota bacterium
ATGGCAATTGGCCTCTTTGCAATGCGTGGTGGTTGCGAAGCCGACCCGGTATACGACATCACTTCACCACTCTTTGACCGCATCACCATTCATCTCACACCAGAATCCACCTTCACCATCGAAACCCAAAACAACACCCCCGAGAACATCTACATCCAATCTGCCACCCTCAATGGCCAATCACACGACCGTGCGTGGTTTCGCCATTCAGACCTGATCAATGGTGGCACACTGATACTCACACTCGGCCCAGAACCCAATACCGAATGGGGCACACAAGAGCCACCGCCTTCAATGACCGTTTAAATACCGAATCAAATCACACCCCTTACCTACAAATACATCACACCTATCTGGAGCATAAAATGCTGCGCCTACTTCTTTTGCTGACCATCATCTTAGCAACTCAACCGACTTTTGCACATGAATACCACCGTGCCGCCGTCGATTCATCGGCCACAGAAATACCCGATCGTGTGGTTCTCAACTGGTCGGGAGACCCAGCCACATCGGCCTCTGTCACGTGGCGTACCTACATCCACATCACCGAAGCGGCCGGTGAAATAGCTATTGCCGATGCCTCGACCAACTTTTCCACCCATCGCACCATTGAGCCTGCCATCACCGAAATTTGGCAACAAGGTGACCACGCTGCAAACTTTCACTCCGTCACCTTCAAAAACCTCAAACCCAACACCCTCTATGCTTATCGGGTAGGCAGTGGTAAAGTTTGGAGTTCTTGGTTTCAATTTCGCACCGCCCAAGCAGAAGCCGCGCCCTTCACATTCATCTATTTTGGCGACGCGCAAAACAACCTGCTCGCCTTGTGGGCACGCACCATTCGCTCTGCCGTGCTCGACGCACCGCACGCAGACTTTTTGCTCCACGCAGGTGACCTCATCAACCGCGCCAACAAAGACAGCAACTGGCAAGAGTGGTTCGAATCTGGCGATTGGATTCACGCTCAAATACCAGTCATAGCTACCCCAGGAAACCACGAATATGCCAAACAAGGCGAAGACAAACCCCGCGTTCTGTCATCCCTCTGGAGGCCACATTTCACACTGCCTCAAAATGGCCCCAAAGGCTTAGAAGAAACGGTCTATTACGTAGACTACCAAGGCGCGCGCATCATCTCACTCAATTCCAACCAAGACCGCGACCTTCAAACTCCGTGGCTCGAAAAGGTGCTCAAAGACAATCCCAATCAATGGACCTTTGTCACCCTGCACCACCCCATCTACTCCGCCTCTGCCAGACGCGACAACAAAGACCTGCGCGAAGCCTGGAAACCACTCTTTGACAAATATCAAGTCGATATGGTTTTACAAGGTCACGATCATACCTATGCACGAGGCAACAACATTGGCGAAGGCGTCACGATGAAAGACAAAAATAACGGCACCGTCTACGTCGTCTCAGTCAGTGGCCCCAAACAATACAAACTGCGCGACGACCGCTGGATGGATCGAGGCGCAGAAAACAGCCAACTGTATCAAGTCATCTCTGTTGAACAGAACATCCTGCATTACCGTGCAATGACCGCAGTGGGCGAACTCTACGATGCATTTGACATCATCAAACAAGACGGCCAACCCAACAGACTCATCGAACGCATTCCCTCCGACAAACCCGAACGGCGTTGGAAAAATACGTTGGAGAAAAAGAACAAAGACGAAAAGGTGTATTAAGGCGGTCGCAGGTCAAAAGTCTAAAAGGATACGTGATACAAACCCGTAACCTACAAACTTGTGACCAGAGACTTGTGACAGCTTCACTTTACCCAATTAAAAAAGGCCGCAGATGAACTCATCTGCGGCCTTTTTTGTTCCACCCATTCTTCCTAAATATCCAACACCAACTCTTTCCCAGCTTCTTGGCTACGATAAATCCCATCCAAAATGGCCATCACCTGCAAAGACTGTTCGGCAGGCACCGGAGAAGGTTTCCCTTCTGTAATGGCCCGTGCAAATTCCACACATTCCAAAGCGTGTGCTTTCATTTTATGGTCCGTATTTTGAAGCTTATAATTGTAATGCTGCTTTGTCTCATTGTCCGTATGATAAATCTCACAATTTGGCAAATGCGCACCGCCTTGTGTGCCATACAACCAAATCTGACGATCCGACGTTTGTCCATGGTGCAACATCCAGCTCGTTTCCAAAATCAACGTCGCACCATTCTCGAACCGCACAAATGCCGCTGCAAAATCCTCCACATCAACCATATCTGCCAGATCCCCCCCACCGCGCCCCATAACACTAAACGCGCCCGGTTGGTGCGCCAACTCGGCACGTGCAACACCTGTTACAGCCACGGGTTTGGGATTGCCCATCAACCACAGCGTCAAATCCAATACGTGCACACCAATATCAATGCACGGTCCACCGCCACTGTGTTCTTTCATAATAAAACCCGGACGACCTGGCACACCCGAACGGCGCAACATCCAACACCGCGCGTGATACACATCACCCAATACCCCCTTGTCCACCTCTGCTTTCATCGCCAACGAAGACCCCGCAAAACGCGACGACTGTGCACACATTAACAACTTGCCCGACTTATCACGCGCAGCAATCATCTCCTGAATCTGATCGGGTTTGGGCGCCAATGGTTTTTCGCAAATCACGTGCTTGCCCGCATTCAACGCCCCAATCGACAAGGGCGCGTGATAATTGTTGGGGGTGCACACATCCACAATGTCAATATCAGAATCGGCAAACATGTCATTGGGGTCTGTATACAATTTCTGAACGTTGTGCTTTTTGCCCCATTCCTGAAGCACCGATTCATCCATATCACAACCCGCAACCAACTCGGCATCTTCAGACGCCACCCAGCCCGGAATGTGTGTGCCAGCAATGCCGCCCACACCAATAATACCCACTTTTAACATATCACCTCTCCCCGCTTAAAAATGAAAAATCAATATCCAAGCCCATAAATAAAAAAAGACCCGCGTTTTGTCAAACACTGGTCAGAGGGCCAAAACAAAAAAGAGGGCAGACCTAACAAAGCCCACCCTGCAATCGAGAAGCGAATACGCTGGCATTTATGGATAAATCTCAATAGGCGTTCCATCCCTCACCGACGCCCAAATCTCATCCATCGCCTCATTTGACACCGCAATACACCCATCCGTCCAATCTTTTCCCAAAAACCAATACCGGCTCCACAAACCTGCCGATATGCCAGTGGGATATCCGTGAATAAAAATGTCTCCTCCCGATGACACACCCAATGCTTGCGCTCGTTTTTCATCTTCTAAATTGGGATACGAAATATGGAAGGAAAGATAATATTTGCTGTTCGGATTTCGCCAATCTAAAACATATTTACCTTCAGGTGTTCGTGAATCTCCCGCGT
Organism: Candidatus Latescibacterota bacterium; assembly: GCA_018650745.1. GTDB lineage: Bacteria > Latescibacterota > UBA2968 > UBA2968 > UBA2968 > JABIFK01. Next base: position 3,370 of record JABIFK010000535.1, read on the forward strand.
GCTGCTTATGCCCTGTCACATTTTTGCCAAGTGCAATTTTATACCGCCTTAATACACTGTCCTCTTCACACAATTGAAGCTCACGCTTGGCTTTATACACCACCACCTTGTCCACACCTATAATTTCATTGCCCCAAACAACACCCGTCTGCAACAACATAAAAAAGCAAACCCAAATCATGAGTCATCATCTCGTTTCTTTTGTGCAAGCGAATTTTTGATTTTTTCTTTGATCGAATCCACCTTTTCCGACTGCAACAGATTCGCCCCTTTTTGGCGCAACAGCTCCAACTTTTCTGTATTCACAACTGCTTTGTTATTTTCTCGCAAAACATCAATATCGTTCAGCTCCGTCGCACGAGCGTTGCGATTTCTCAAACCTGATACATCCTCATTACTCGACTCAAATGTACGCTGTGTAGACGCCACTTCTTCAGACACATCCGAAATATTGTTTGCCAGTCGTTCATTCACCGCAATTAATTTATCAACAATATCCCGCCCAATTTCACCCAACATTTTTTGATACACGCCATTATGTTTCTTTTGCAACCCCTTCAATTTCGACCGCGTCCATTCTCGGCACACCACATCATCATCGGCAATCACAGTGGCTGACACAGGATTATTGGTAATCAAACTCATTTCACCCACAAAATCACCCCGATGATTTTGTGCAATCGTCACATCCTTTTGCACTTGCACATCAACCGCACCTTCCAAAACCAAAATCAACCGATCGTTACTTTGCCCTTTTTGAAGCAATCGTTGACCCGAACCATATTTTATATCGCGGCCCAAATCCCAAAACCGAAAAAATTCTTGTGGTGTCATGGTATTAAAAACAAGTGCCTTGAGATCCTTTAAGTCTTCGGGGACACTCACCTCACGTGATTCGAGATACAGTTCATACAAACGATACGTGTTCAAAATCAAAAACAGAACATGCCAAATAAGCATATTGAGGCTATCAATATAAACGTAGGCACGCCAAATGGTCACCACCTGATAAAATATCAGCAAGGAGCGCAGCCGCATTTGACTGGCCACGTACATAGCTGCAAACATGGCCGCATATCCCAAATTCATTAAAATTACATCATGTGTCATATCATCCCCAAAAACACGTCATATACATATTAACGATAGGTCTTAAACTGTTCAATTGCTCATATATAATCAAGAGACACAACCTTTGTTTTTTGCCGTCAAATCTCGCCTTAATCATATCAAGTATAGTAAGCCGTCCTGTAACAGTTGTCAATTCTACAAACAAATGACACGCGGTGCCCTTCTCAAGGTTGAGCTGTTATTGGTGCCACACACAAATTCCATTGAACACCTTCTCCAAAGGAACTATCTTCCGAACACCACATACAATCAAATCATCCAATCATTGGAGAACCTAACCATGTCTCAATTACCTAATCCTTACGAAGAATCTACTGCAGTCATCAACCAACAACTTACCGACCGACAACGCTTGCTGCGCAATGAATCGGAGGATTACTTGCGTAACACCATTCTCAACTACGAACCTCGGCAAAAGGAATTTTGGCATCGAGATTACACATCCATAGACGCATTTGAAAACTCTGTAGCTCAAAATCGCCAACGGTGGAACGACGCAGTGGGCGTTTTCGAAGCAGATGACACGGATCTAAATCCACACTTAGAACTCTGGCACGAAAACGACACGTTCACAGCGTGGTGGCTCACCATTGACCTGCTCGGTGGTCTTAGAGGTCGCGCCATTTTTG
>JABIFK010000536.1 GCA_018650745.1 Candidatus Latescibacterota bacterium
ACATCGACATCCGCGACGGCACACAAATCGGCGACGGACAATATACATTCTCCAACACCACACCCGATGCCGCCAACCCATCCAAATGCGGTGTCTGCACCACCGTATCACCATAACACCCGGTCACATAGGGATTGTGTTGATCTGAATGAATGTATAACAAATTGGGTTTTGTCATTTATAGCTCCCTGAATCAAGGCAAAAGTAAAAAGGTAAAAGGTAAAACTTCAATACCACCCACCGGTGGAAGGGGCCGTTGTGCAGTTGGTGTGGCCGTGTTGGGTGTGTGGTGGAAGGGGCGTATGGCATACGCGGCAGGGCGGGAACTGCGCGGGCTGGTGAGGGTGGTCTCCACTCGTAAAAACACTGAACATCATAAAGCCCCGCGCAGCGGCACCTTTCTTTTGCCTACTTTTCTTATGGTGTTATAAGAAAAGTAGGTCGCCGAAGGCTCTACCGTGCGCCAGGATAAACCCCCGGCGGATGTTTCAACAATTCCTCTTCAATCAAATCCGAACCCAACCCCGGCCGCGTCGGCAATAGCAAATGCCCATCCTTAATTTCGAATGGATGCGTCATAATATCATCCCGCCAAGGCGCATCATCCACATCAATCTCATGAATAAAAAAGTTCGGCACTGTCGCACACACATTCGCCGACACCAACGTATTGATCGGGCTGTGACAATTATGCGGCGCAATCAACGTATCAAACGCATGTGCAAAATCACAAATCTTCTTCCCCATCGTAATCCCATTCCAGGCCAAATCAGGCATAATCACATCTTGCGCGTGCAATTGCAAATACGGCTTATATCCCATCACCCCAAACAAACTCTCCCCCGTACAAATTGGCGTCGTTGTCGACTCTCGAATCAAACGCAATGCCTCTGCATCAAACGTCTCTATCTCCAACCACATCAAATCATAGGGCTCCAACACCCGCGCCAATTTAATCGCCCCACCCAATTTAAATGTAAACGCCACATCTAACGCAATCCCCACATCTGGCCCCAATACCTCCCGGAACGTACTCACAATCGCTTCCGCATTACGCAACACAGGCCCAGACACATCCCCCGCATGTGTCGAAAATGCATTGCGCACCCACTTTGTATCCGGCCGATCTTCTAATGGAAACAAATTCGTCTTAATCGCCGTATACCCACGTTCTAGCACTTCTTCCGCCAAACGCTTCACATCCTCTGTCGTCTCCACACGTGGCACACCAATTTGATCCGCCCGTTCAGGTTGCGCCCTTACAGATCCACAATGTGACCAATAAAGCCGCATCTCATCCCGCATCCTCCCGCCCAACAATTGCCACACCGGTGCATTTAGCACCTTCCCCCGAATATCCCACAACGCCGAATCAATGCCCGACATCGCCTTATACGCAAGCCCACCCGTGTGTCGTACAGATGCCGCGTGCAAATCCCACCAAATCGCCTCCACTTGCATCGGATCTTTCCCAATCACCCATTCAGAATACCGTTCTACCGTGGCTGTCACAGGCCCAGGCGATCCCCAATCCGTACAATCTCCCCATCCAATCACACCGGGGTCGCTCGTCTCCACCTTCACAAACGTCCACGGACGAAATCCACCATCCACAATAAATGTCTTAACCTTTGTGATCTTCATCATCAAAACTCCATTAAAACAAATAGGGGCAGGTTTGAACCCGCCCCTATCAGTCACCTCATAACCTTCGTACGTCGTCCAACCTATATTATCCTGCCAAAGCCCGCATTTTTTCTACACAGTTCTTCAACGCAGGCACTGGGTTTTCCACATCGGCTTCATATTCAATCACAGCCATCCCATCAAACCCACTCTTTTCAAGCCCATCTACAAACGCCTTTAAATCCAATGTGCCCTCACCCACTACCGTATCGTGCCACTGACCATCGGGGTCAAATACAAAATCTTTATAATGCACACCATAAATCTGCCCGGCAAAATCTTCGGTCCACTTCACAGGGTTGCCCTGACGTGGGCCAATTTGCAACGCCCAAGCCGTATCAATGCATACACCTATTTCGGGTCCGCCCAATCCAATCAAATGCTTCAACACCGCAGGCTGACCACCAAAGCTATAACCCCCGTGGCAATGAATGCCCACCCGAATGCCATACTCTTGGCTCCAACCCCGCACCTGCGCAATAGCCTTGGCATAAGAATCCAACTGAAAATGGCACGAAATGTGTTTTGCACCCGCAATAGAAGCGCACTCAAAAAAGTCTTTGTCCGACGGATTGCCCGTAAACGTCTGCACACCAATTGAAATCACCGACACACCAGCATCTTCATACGTCTTAACATGGTTCTTCCAATCCTCAGGATCATTAAAATCGGCATGAACGGCACACACCTCAATCTTATTCAACCCAATGTCTTTCACCTTTTGTGCCACATCGGCGTTGTCTTTAAAATGACGAAAGCAATAACTCTGAACCCCATAATCCAATGCTGCACTCATTTGAACAACTCCTTTTGTTTTGGTAAATGTGACCTGAAATAAGGCCCGTTCTTTATACCTATTCAAAGGTACGACAACACACCTCTCAATAACAATACCTCTAAATAGGACCTTATATCAAGCAGTATACACCATGACAAACTGAAGTGCAAGCAAATGTAAAGACAAACACTTTCATATTTATCATGTCACAAAACGATCCAATCGTTTATCACTTGATGATAAGACAAAGGAGCGTTATTCTGATTGCAAGTGCCCCTGGATATTTGACTCCAAAGAGATCAATCATTCAATTTCCGTTAACAAACAACGCGCCGACAATGCCGTCAAAGCACACGTTTCTGTGATGGGTCTCCCACAACTTATCCAGACAGCACAACCAACTGGCAATCCAACCTCATTCCGATCGAGCAGATTTGGTCAGTGAAGCCATCGGGTTGACCGTTACACAGCATTCATCAAACGGACACCTAACAAAACAAATTGTAGTGAGCGGTGTTCTGAAACTGCAATAACTTGAACAAATTCGCCTAAACACGCTGATAATAAAAACAAACAAGGGAGCAAAAATGAACCCCATAAAATTCGCACTCATCGGCGCTGGCATGATTGGCGAGCTTCATGCAAAAGTCATCTCCAACATGAAAGGAGCTGACTTGGTTGCCGTTTGTTCGCATGATTTAGACCGCGCCAAACGACTGACCGATTTGTATGGCGGTGAACCAACTACCGACTTCGACAGCTTAATAGCACGAGAGGATGTCGATGCCATCACCATTTGCACAGCAAGTGGCGAACACGCCTTATACGGCATCCCAGCAGCACAAGCAGGCAAACATGTCATGGTCGAAAAGCCCATTGATATCTCTCTCGAAA
>JABIFK010000440.1 GCA_018650745.1 Candidatus Latescibacterota bacterium
CAGGGGTACGGACCACAGTTTTTCTTAAGGGCTGCACCAATCACTGTGCTTGGTGTCACAATCCTGAGTCGATGCGCTTGAAGCCGGAACTGCAGGTTTATCCGGATCGTTGTATTGGTTGCGGGCGCTGTGTAGAGGTTTGCTCGGAAGGCGCCCATTTGCTGATTGATGGGGAGAAGCAATTTGACCGAGAGCTGTGCCAAATGTGTGGGCGCTGTGCGGAGGACTGCTTCGCCGGAGGGTTGGTGATTGCTGGCAAGGAGATGAGCGTCGATGAGGTGATGTGTGAAATTTTACAGGATGAGACCTATTATCGCCACTCAGAAGGGGGCGTCACCTTTTCGGGAGGAGAGCCAGTGATACAGCGGGAATTCCTGCTGGCGCTTTTGCGCCGATGCAAAAAAAAGGGCATTCATACGGCCATAGAGACGGCCGCAAACTACAACTGGCGTTGGGTTGAGGAGATGCTTCCCTACGTGGATCTGGTGATGTGCGATTTGAAGATTATGACATCAAAGTTGCACAAGAAGTTTGTGGGAAATGACGGAGAACGCATACAGGAGAATCTGCGCAAATTAGGAGATTCGGGTGTGCCGATGATTGTTCGGACACCTGTGGTGGGTGGCGTCAATGATGCCAAGGAGGAGATTGCAAGCATTGCCCATTTCGTCGGTTCTTTCGAGCACTTGCTTTATTATGAATTGCTGACCTATCACCCATTGGGGGCGTCTAAGCGGGAGAGTTTGGGATTGCCTAAGGAGGGTGGGTTTTATGCGCCCGACAAGGCACGTATGGACGAACTCGTGGACGTTGCTCGGACGTTTATTCATGACGTGCGATCTTAATGATGGCGTAAACTCAAAGGATCGGCACGTGTTCGTTTGCTTGACGACACTATTCGTTTTGCCGAAATTCAATCGACTCCATGAAGTAGAATTTTCGCCCGCGGTTGAGGCGACTTTAGATTCTACGTTGCGTTAAATGCAATAGGCAAAAAATTTATAATTAAAGCGCCTACATGGGGTACCTGTGGGCGCTTTAATTATTTGGCAACTCATTTGGTCTTCAAGCTTATCCAAAGCGCCCACAGCCGACTTCATATAACCCATGGAATAAGCCATGCCTGTATGGCAAGGCGCAAGTGGATCGCTGTCTTTCAGGCGCTGATCATACGGATAGGACCAACGAGTAGCGGTGAAAGGAGGGGGCTTGGAGATGAAGAAGATGAAGAAGATGAAGAAGATGAAGAAGATGAAGAAGATGAAGAAGATGACAAAAGAAAACCCGCTGATTGCCAAGGCCGCTTCTGCACTGGGCACTGCGACACTGAAAACCAGCCTGTCATTTATCCAAAAACCGGCCATGGTCGCGAGTGTTAGACATTTATTTAACCCCAAAAAGCGGGACAAATACAGTATTGCAAAAATCCAAGAGGCAGAAGAAACAGCCGATTGGATAACGGGTCTGTTTAAGGAAAGACAGATTAAACCTGGAAAAATTGGCATCGATGGGCTTCCGGGATCGGGGAAGAGTACGCTTGCGGGTGTCTTGGCTGACCGATTAAAAATGGCATGGATTTGTCTGGACTATCAGCTGTCTGATCGCCCCTATCGGTTTGATAAAACGTGTGCAGTTTACGAGCACCACAGGCTCTTTAGAACGCAGGACCTTGATGCGTTTGATGTGATCTTATTTATGGATCTGCCCGTTGATAAAATTAAAGCGCAAATTATCGATCGAGGCCAAGGTGCGTTGTCGATTGAGATATGGGAATATGACCTGATGCAGAGGATTGGACGGCAGGCATTTGACCTTGCTGACGGAGATGAAATATGTGCGCCTCAATCTCATTTGCTCTTGAAGATGCGACCTGTGGATGGATTTTGTGCTGAAAGGAATTTGAGTGGTGCATTAAAAAGAAAAGACTATGTTGATGCTGCAAATTTGACAAAAGAAGAAAAGCTGTTCCTGTTGTCTGAGGGGGTCGCTAAAAAAGGGCGGTGGGCTTATAATCGGGGGGGGAAGTATGCTGCAGAATTGTTAGAAAATTTAGCACATGAGCTTCTGGGGGGAGGCGAGACTTCGGATGCATCGTTTCGACAGGCAGATTGAGCAGGGAATAGATGCTGTTGGGGGTATGTTGGAATTTTGTTCAGAGCCATGCTAAAAAGAGCATGCTGCATTAACATATTGATAATCATACGCATACTGAGAGTGAGATGGTTTTGGAGTGGCTAAAAATTTGATTAAAAAGTACACATGTGGTCTATTGTTCGAGGGTGTGCATTTTTAAGCACGCTTTTTTTGTTTCGAATCTAATGCTTTAAAAAATATAATCTTAAGGCCTCCCGATTTTTCAGGGAGGCCTTTTTTTTAACCCGCCTATGGTGTGGCACGATTTTTCCTATACAGAAAGTGTAAGGATTCATCTCGATTGTGTGAATGTAAACGTATAGGAGGATATCATGTACCAGGTGCTCATCGCCGACCCAGATCGAGCATCCCGGGATTTACTGATGCAGGCTTTGTCAGTGGACAACTGCAGTATCAAAGCTGTCTGCTCGGGTGAGGAGGTTCTTCAGGAAATTGCGAAGAAAGAAACGGACGTGTTGATTGTGGAGGTGCACTTGCCTGACATACCAGCCTGGGAACTTGTGCCCCAAGTACGTGAGATTGCTTCAGAGGTCTCGATTGTTGCTGTGACTGAAGATGATTGTTGGGAAATATCGAGACGAGTACGTGTGACGAACGGGCCGGTTTTTTTCTATGGATTGAAGCCGCTTAACCTTCGGGAGATGCAAGATGTGGTGCGCTATGCTGTGCAATGGCGACAACGGCAAGGAAATCAGATCGAATCGATGCTTATTACTGCGCAGTGAGGTGATTGGGTTGCTGTCTTTTGTGATGCCGTAAGAGACGGAGATGGGCAGGATTGGCGTTTTGGGTTTTGTTCCTATCTGTGTGGAAAATTTCATTAGGTGTATAACAGATTGATAATAACTCACATATGTGGCTCGAGTGGTGTGTGGCAAGCCAAAATAGCGTGATAAAAAAAACACCGATCCGACATGCGGTGAGGATGTGTAATTTTAACCACAGCTCTTTTTTTTTTTAACATATTGAAATTTTTTGACTTAAAAACTGTCTCTCAAAAAAAGAGGCGGTTTTTTTGTTGGGTATTTGGGTTGGCATAATTTTTCCTCTATAATCAAGAAAGACAAAGGAATCTCGCCTGGTTTCATTTGGACATGAGTGTCTGAAACATGAGGTCTTTACCCCGTATCTCTTCGTTATGCTCTGGAGAAATGGTGACATGAACGCTATGAAAAAACAGGATGTGGCATTCGAATTGCAGCCTGCAATCAAATATTTTCTGGTAATTTTTTTGCCTTCTTTTTTGCTGTTGAGTGTCATTTTGTTTCTCCTATGTCGTTCAGAGAACCTGGCGGAAAGAACTGTTCTAGAAAATGCTGAGGTTCATCGTGTGCGCCTCAAGGCAGAAACCCTAACAACAGAATTGCGCCTGATCGCATTGGATCTGATGATTTTGGCCACGCAGCAAGAACTGGTAGCGATGTTTGAAAGTGAAGACAGGCGATATCAGTCACATATGGAAGCGGAATTACTTTCTTATAGCAAACATAAAAAGTATTACGACCAGATCCGTTTTTTAGATGCATCGGGCATGGAGATTATCAGAGTGAACCAAAACCAAGGAGAACCTTATGTTGTGCCCGCAGAACAATTGCAGCAACAAGATACTCGATATTATTTCAGAGACATCTTCTCTCTTGGAAAAGGTGAGATATTCGTTTCGCCTCTGGATCTCAATATTGAAGGTGGGCAGGTTGAACAACCTCTGAAGCCGATGATGCGATATGGCACGCCCGTGTTTGATAAGCTGGGGCAAAAACGGGGCATTGTACTGATCAACTATCTGTGTCAGCCCATGCTTGATCGGCTATCGTCTGGTGATGGTTTGGGAAAAATCATGCTTTTAAATAGCGATGGGTTCTGGCTCAAGGGGATTCAGCCAGAGAACGAATGGGGATTCATGTTCGATCATAGAAAAGGCAGAAAGTTTGAAAATACCTTTCCGGAGGCTTGGCAAAAAATCTGCAGTGGTGCCTCTGGACAATATGATAATGCAGAGGGGCTGTTCACGGTGGCAACCGCAAACCCACTTATAGAAGGCCAAGTGACGAGTGAGGGGACGGGCAGCAAGGTCTTTGCACCCACCGCTTCTCGGCTTGATGCAAAGGCATATTACTGGAAAGTTGTCTCATATGTTTCTCCTGAGGCTTTGGGCAAGGCATCACAGCACTTGATTCATCAATACTTCCTGATCTATAGTGGCCTAAGTATTCTGCTAATGATTGTCACTGGGCCATTGGCTTATGCCATGGGTAAACACCGGCGCGCAGAAGCGGCGCTTCGAGACAGTGAAGAAAAATTCAAACAGATTCTGAACTCCGTTCGAGATGCCATTTTGATGATGGATCCTGACGGGCGGGTGGCCTACTGGAATCCTGCGGGTGAAACCATATTTGGGTACACCTCACAGGAGGCTCAGGGTAAAGATTTACATGTCTTGATAGCGCTACCCCGTTATCAAGAAAGCTTTAGAAATGGATTCTCTCATTTTTTGGAAACGGGCCAGGGTGCTGTCATTGACAAAACCCAAGAACTCATTGCGATAAAAAAAGATGGCACAGAATTTCCCATCGAACTTTCGGTTGTGGGGTTTACCCTGAAAAACAAATGGCATGCGGCAGGTATCATCCGAGATATCAGCGAGCGCAAAGAGATGCAAGCGTCGTTACAAGAAGTTGAACGTGCAAAGGTCAGTATGCAAACTGCAGGTGCAGCTGCTCACGAGATTAACCAACCCTTGTCTGTGGTTTTGGGGCTGTCGCAAATACTTTTGAGGATGGGGCTCCCCGACGACGCTACTCGGGAAGATATTGAATCTATTTACGCGGCAGGGCTCAAGATCAAAGAGATAGTGCAACAGATGGCGACCATACAGAAATATGCGATAACGACCTATGTTGATACAACCGAAATTATCGATTTGAATTCGGCCTCGCAAACAAGTGAATCGCCATAGTAGAGCGGGATTTACCACAAGAAGGCTAGGATGAAACATAAGGCATTCAAAATACTTGTCATTGATGATGAAAATGTTATGCAGTCATTTCTTGAGCGGGCATTGACGGACTTTGGTTTTGATGTGACCCTGGCCAGTACGGGGCAGCAAGGTCTTGCTTGTTATCGGCAATTGCTATTTGATCTGGTTCTGATTGATCTGGGCTTGCCTGATCTGAGTGGGTTTGAGGTCTTAAGTCGGCTCAAAGAACAGAAAAATGATGTGGTGGCGATTGTGATTACCGGTTTTGGAACGGTTGAGTCGGCTGTTAAAGCTATGAAGCTTGGGGCGGTCGATTTTCTGACCAAACCTGTGGATCTGGATCATCTGGAAATAGCGGTGAGAAAAGCTATAAAAAACCATAGGCAGGTGGAAAGAATTCAAGTGCTGGAAAACCAAATGATTCGGCAGGGATCGTTTGAAGGCATGGTTGGAGTGTGCCCAGCGATGCTTCGCCTTTATCGGTTGATCAATCAGTTGGCAGATAGTGATGCCACCGTTTTGATTCAAGGGGAGACGGGAACGGGTAAAGAACTTGCTGCAAAGGCCATTCATAATCAGAGCCGCCGCCGGCATAAGCGTGTGGTGTCGATCAATTGCGGTGCCTTACAGGAAACCCTGTTGGAAAGCGAACTATTTGGTCATGAGAAAGGCTCTTTTACTGGGGCAGTTCATGCAAAAAGGGGCCTCATTGAGGAGGCCGAAGGCAGCACGCTGGTTCTAGATGAGATCAATGATATGAGCCCAGCTCTTCAGGGGAAGTTGTTGCGTGTCATTCAAGAGCGTGAAGTGATGCGTGTGGGCAGCAATCGACCAAATTCGGTCGACTTTCGTCTGATTGCTATTGCGAATGTAGATTTGCGCGAACGCATGGAAGAAAAGACATTTCGGTCAGATCTTTTCTATCGGCTGAATGTGCTCTTGGTAGAGATGCCCCCTCTTCGGAAACGACTGATGGATATTCCCCTGTTGATTAAACATTTTGGAACCATTTATGCAGCAAAACTTGAACAATCGAGGCTCGAATTTTCGCCAGAGGCCATTATGTTATTGAAGAATTATGCATGGCCTGGAAATGTGCGAGAGTTTGAAAATACGATTGAGCAAGTGGTGTTGCTTAGCCCGTCGAAGACGATTGAAATAGAGGATCTGCCCCAGCATATAGTTGCAACTGTTGGAGAGGTAGGGAATCAAGGTTTAAGGAATGAATCTCTCAAAGAAGCTCGGAATCGATTTGAACGTCAATATTTGGAAGACGTGTTGGTACAAGCCGGTGGCAATGTGGCAGCGGCTGCCAAAAAAGTGGAAATCTCACAGCGGTATTTTTATCAGAAGATGCGACATTATAGCATCACTGGCAGAAAATAATGACCAAGCACATAGCTCTTAGGGGGTGCAAGCTTTCAGGGTGATATTGTGGCAGCCTGTGGAGATGTAAATGTCTTGAATGAAGTTGTTGTTTATAAAATAAAATTTCTTTAAAACAAATACTAAAAAGGGGTGTTGCTCGTTTCTGCGAGCGATACCTTTTTGTTTTATAGCCCCAAAAGGCCTTCTCTATGCTGAATTTATACATTGGCAGTGTCTGCGTGAGAGAACTACCACACATGGGTGTGTTGTTAATCACACGTAACGCATAAGCAGTTGTAAATAAATGGCATACAAAAATGATTGGTCAATGTTCAGGCTTAGATATTTGTGATAAAAATCTCACACAATGTCATATTTGGCACGTGGGCAACTACGTTGTTTGCGGTGTTTAATACCACCTAACCTATTAATAATATTTCGTTTGACACTTTTGCGAGGCGGTTTGTTTTCTGCGTGCCAACAACTGGCATTGATTTTGTTACCTAATCTACCGTCATGGTCTTAAGCAGAGGGGCAATAAACAGAAACTGATTGCGGGCTGTGAACAAAAGCCATATGGATCGGATCTTTTAGAAGAGGTTGGATGCAAAAAACCAGGTGCTTGCATATTGCTGCGGCTGGGGATCTTTGGGAAGGACGGTACTTTATGAATAAGCGGTACTCTGAGACGATAGGTCGTACAACAACGGTGCAGAATATCATTGTTGTGGGAAACTCGAATGTGGGCAAGACCACAGTGTTGAGACAGCTTTGCAAGAAAAACACCCGTACTGAAAACTACGAAGGTTCGTTTGTCGAACTGACTTATGGAGATCTTCGTATCAACAACAGACCTTACAAGGTGGTTGATGTTCCTGGCATTACCAGTATTTGGGCTGATCACTCGGAAGAGGAACTCATTGTTCGAGAATTGATCTTAAAGGATACAAAAAACATTATCGTACAGGTGACCGATGCAAAGAACCTGAAGAGAGATCTGATTTTGACCTGTGAGCTCATTGAACTTGGAAAGCCCATGGTTTTGGTGCTGAACATGATGGATGAAGCCCTTGACAAGGGGATCATACTGGATGAAAAAGCCATTGCAAATGAGTTGGGCATTGATGTGGTGATGACCATTGCGAATGAGGGAGAAGGTATAGATAATTTGAAGAGATGCTTAATCGAGCCCAGATTACCCAATCAGGCGGATCCTTATCCGAGCGATATAGAAACAGGCATCAACCAGATTCAAGACCTCTCGCTTAGAAACGGTGATCTTAACCGTGCGCTTGCCATTCAGTTTCTGGTCGGAAACAACCGAATTCAGGACGATATGGGAGAGTCATTTTTCAGTCGTGGTGGATTGGATCCGGTTAATCAGATTTCTACAAATGTCAACAGCGCATATCGCCATATGCTTAATTCTGAAATTATACGCAGGCGAATCTCTAGAGCACTGAGTATTGAAAGCAATGCCACAAGAATGTTGCACATCAAGAAACATTCTTTGTCTGAGCGAATGAGTAATTATGCTTGTCACCCCATATATGGCATACCCATACTTTTGTCTGTTATGGCTGTGTTGTATCTGTTCGTGGGTGTTTTTGGCGCAGAATTCCTTGCAGACTTTCTCCAGTTTGGTGTGATTGGTCGATATGTTGTGCCGGTTGCCGAGCATTTGCTGAGCTACATTCCATTGGCATTTGTTCAGGAAGTTTTTCTGGGCCCTTATGGTTTAATTTCGATGGGGCTTACCGCAGGCATTGGAATTGTATTTCCGATTATTTGTACTTTTTTCTTTTCCTACAGCATTCTTGAAGATTCCGGATATCTCTCACGTGTGGGCATTCTTCTCAATGCGGCCTTCAACAAGTTGGGGTTGAATGGCAAAGCTGTGCTGCCTCTTTTTTTGGGTTTCAGTTGTGTCACGATGGCGTCTTTAAGCGCCCGAGCACTCGACACACGGAAAGAGAGAATCACGGCTATTTTGCTTTTGTGGCTTTGCATTCCCTGTTCTGCCCAGTTGAGCATTTTTGCTGCCATTCTTGCGAGTATTTCTTTTAAGGCTGTGCTTGTCATTGTGGGGGTTATCATACTTCAAATGGGTGTGGTGGGTTATGCGGCCAAAAAGCTGATTCCGGGAGAGCAATC
>JABIFK010000539.1 GCA_018650745.1 Candidatus Latescibacterota bacterium
CGGTACGGATTTGGCACAAGAAGCCGAAGCAATGGTGGCTGAGGCGCGGACGTCTTTGGCTTCGTTTTTTGGGGCCACAGGAAGCGCCGATCGATTGGTGTTTACGCAAAATGCATCGGATTCATTGAACATCGCCATTCAAGGTGTGCTCAAAGCGGGTGATCATGTCATTACGACGTGTTTGGATCATAACTCTGTCTTACGTCCGATTTATCACTTGGCTAAGTATGATGGGGTCGAAGCGACATATGTGTCTTTTGATGGTGCAGGTTATGTAGACCCTGAGGCCATTGTACAAGCTATTCAACCCAATACAAAACTGGTGGTCATGAGCCACGCTTCAAATGTGTTGGGTACCGTGCAGCCCATTGCTGAGGTCGGAGCAATTTGTCGTGCGCGTGGTGTTGTGTTGTGTGTGGACATTGCGCAAACTGCTGGGATGTTGCCGATTGATATGGAAGATATGCAGGCCGATATTTTGTGTTTTACGGGGCACAAATCTTTAATGGGGCCCACTGGTATTGGTGGAATGTATGTGCGTGAAGAGGTAGATGTTGCTCCGTTGCGATATGGTGGGACTGGTGTGCGTTCAGAATATCCCGATCATTTAGATGAATATCCTTGGCGATTGGAATGTGGGACTGGGAATCTGATGGGCATTGCGGGTATGCTGAACGGGCAAAAGTGGATTGCGCGTGAAGGTTTGGGCAATATTCACGCACGAGAAAAAGCGTTGCTCAAACAGTTGGTGAATGGGTTGCGTGAGGTGGATGGTGTGATTTTGTATTGTGCTGAAAGTTTGAATGATCACGTGCCCGTGCTGTCGGTAAACATTGAAGGGATGACGGCCAATAATGTGGGCACCTTGTTGGATGTGAAGTTTGATGTCGCGACAAGAACGGGCCTCCAATGTGCACCTAAAGTACATGAGTTGCTCGGGACGAAAGAATTGAAAGGCACCGTGCGCATTTCTCTGGGACCGTTTAATACAGAAGCGCAAATTGAAACGGTGATTAATGGATTGGCTGATATTGCAGATCGGCATGGGAAGAAATAGTCACAGGCTACAGGTCGCAGGTCAGAATCGTTAATCTTTGATGTTGCCTTGAGACTTGCAGGCTTGTGATCTGTAACGGTGTTTTTTTAATGAGGGAGATGTGCGGTGCCTTTTAAAACGGTGACTTTGGGTGGGGTAGAGATTGAGGTGGATGAGGATGGGTTTATTCAGCAACCTGAATTATGGAGCGAAAGTGTTGCTCTCGATTTGGCCGTGCAAGATGGCATTGCCGAGATGACCGATGACCATTGGGAAGTGGTGAACTATATTCGAAATTATTGGCTGAAATTTGAAATTGCACCGTTGATTCGTCGATTGTGCAAAGAGACACACCAAGATATTGATACAATTTATGATTTGTTTCCGAATGGGCCAGCTGATGGGGCATGTAAGATTGCGGGATTGCCAACACCGACGGGGTGTACTTAGAATGAGGGTAAACGTGAGTATACTTTTGCATGTGGAGAGATTACCTTGCAAAAGCTCAAATTAATCTGAGTGCCGCTGAGCGCTATATTGACGCGATGAGCAAGTTATATCCTGATCGGGCTTCTGATACCACTGCTGGGCCGGGCAACGAAGGTACTGTATATATGCCTTTTCCTGATGATGATGATTTGGATATTGAAATTCATGAAACACTGTCTGAAATATCTTCCGATTTGCTTTTGGAAACTGGCGTATCTATCGTCTTGATGCCAGGACCCGAATGATCTGTAATATCATGATGGTGTTATTCTTAAAAAGGGGCGATCTCAAAATGAGATCGCCCCTTTTATTTTTTACCAATGTGGTTATGATCTATTCACCCGTACGTGCTTGAATACCTGCCATATCTTCAATGACCGTGAGGAGGCCTGAGTGATCGAGTTCGCCTCGGTCTTGGACCATTGCGGTTTTGAAGAGTTCGAATACGGAGCCCGTAACGGGTAGGGGCACGCCAAAGTCGTTGCCTGTTTTTTGGATGATGTTGAGGTCTTTGTAATGGAGGCGAATACGGAAACCAGGATCAAAGTCTCCATTAACCATCCGTTCGCCACGGTTTTCGAGAATGCCGCACCGGGCCAGGCCGCCACTTAAAACTTCTACGATCTTGAGCGGGTCAACGCCTGCTTTGGCACCGAGGGTAAGCGCTTCGGAAACGCCTGCGATGGTGACTGCCACGAGTACTTGGTTGCAGGCTTTAACAATTTGACCCGAACCGAGTTTACCACACAAAACAGCTTTGCCCATAATGTCAAAAATGGGTTTGATTTCATTGAACACGTCTTCTTCGCCCCCACACATAATGGAAAGCGCTGCATTTTGCGCACCAACATCGCCGCCACTGACGGGGCCGTCGAGGCACTTCACGCCTTGTTCTGCCAAACGTTCTCCAACGCTGATGGCAACGCTGGGTGCAATGGTACTCATATCAACATAATAACTGCCCGATTTGATGCCTTCGGCAATGCCGTTTTCGCCAAAGACAGCGGCTTCAACATCGGGGGAGTCTGGTACCATTGTGATAATGACATCACTGTTTTCGGCCACTTCTTTACACGTGCTGGCTGCTGTGGCACCCGCTGCAGCAATTTCTTTGACCGAGTCTGCAACAATGTCGTAGACGGTGAGTTCATAACCTGCATTGATCAGATGCTTAGACATGGGGCGGCCCATAATGCCGAGTCCGATAAAGCCGATTTTGGGTTTGGACATCAGAAACTCCTTTGGATTATTTTGCTGTTAATTTAATACTGACACGTACCAATTTAGGGGGCGTAGTGCAATTTGCAAATTGAAAATCACAGCGGCTCAGCTCATAAAGATGGGCAGATCTGATGGCGGAATAATATTTGCAACTTCGGCACGGTGATACAAGTCTGTAATAGCCGCTTCGCCGTCTGTGCTATAATCGAGTGTGTAGTCATTCACATAGAGATCAATGTGTTGTTGCATCACGTTTTCATCCATCTCTTGTGCGTGCTGGCGAATATAATTTTTGACTGCGTTGGGATTGCTGTGCGCAAATTCGACACTGGCACGCAGAGACTGATCGATCTTTTGAATGATTTCGCTGCCAAGATCACGACGTGCTAGAATACCGCCTAAGGGGATGGGGTGCCCTGTGGCCGATTCCCACCATTCGCCAAGGTCGATTACTTTGTGCAGGCCGTAATCGGGATACGTGAAACGCGATTCATGAATGATGAGCCCTGCATCTACGTCACCGCTTTGGGTGGCCGACATAATTTCGTGAAATGGCAGTACAACGAGATTTTGAATGTTGTGGTCGAATAATTGTAGCAAGAGTGCTGCTGTTGTGAGTTTGCCCGGAATAGCGATTTTTTTATGGGCCAAATCTTCTGGTGCCAAGGGCTCGCGTGAGATTACCAGTGGGCCGCAACCGCGCCCAAGTGCACCACCAGAATGCAGCAAGCAATAGCGGTCTCGCAAATGACCCAGTGCGTGAAATGAGATTTTTGTCATGTCCAGTTGATTGTTGGTGGCCATTGTATTGAGCGTTTCAATGTCTTCGAGCACTTCTGTAAATTGCGGTGCACCTTCGATTTTGTTGTGAACCAAACCATAAAAAATATAGGTGTCATTGGGGCAGGGAGAATAGCCGAGCGAAATGGGAGCCATGAAGACCTCGGAGAAAAGTAAAAAGTAAAAAGGTAAAAGTGGAAAAACAAAAACAGAGCGGTAGAAAATGGGTACATATTGGCTGAGCTTGCGGGTGATGCTTTTTTACTTTTGTGTTTTGTGTTTTGCCGTTAACTTAACGCGTGAATTAATTTTGACGTTGCTGTTTGTGATCGCTCAAGTGCCAGGGGAATATCCCAAGCATCTCTGTTACGGTCTTCTACTTGGTTGCTGATGGCGCGCAATTCGAGAAATGGAACGTTGTATAACAAGCAGAGCTGTGCAGCGGCGGCGCCTTCCATATTTTCGCAAATGGCATTAAACCGTTGACCCAGTTCATTGCCAATGTCTGTTCGACCGCTGCATTGTTGGACGGTAACAAATGGACCTGCGACAACGTTATCTTGTTCTTTATGAAGCGCACTTAAGGCTTCGTCTACCAGGCTTTTTTCGAGTGGGTACGTGTTAAAATATTCCTGATCCGTTTTTAGCACAGGAATGCCAATCTCATTTGCCGGGTGCCAGCCTTGCGGCGTAATGACACCGAGTTCCGCATTGTTTTCTTCAGTTGCAAGTACAAGATCGCCAATGTTGAGGTTGGCCTGTAAATAAGCACCACCAATACCGGTTTGGATCACGAGATCAGGGTTTATTTGCTGGAGTGCCACAGTGAGCGCGTGGCTTGTATTGACCAAGCCAATGCCAGCTTCAATGAGAACTATTGGACGATTGCCCAAAATGCCCCGCGTCCACGTGTTGTGTGCGACATTTTGCTGGGCGGGGTGCGTGAGCTGATCGCGAAGGATTTGCTGCTCAAAGGCTGTGGCTGTAAGAATAATAGTGGGCATAAGAGGTCGTAAGATGAATAGACGAATCTGCGCAGCGCAAGTTCTCGCAGAGAATGCATCGAAGATGCCCCGCAGATCATGAGCGCAGCGAGTAATAGACGAGGTTGCTGTCTAAGGTTTTAGGTGGCAGGGTGGGATTCGTTGATTCGTTGATTCGTCGTTTCGTTGATTCGTTGATTCGTTGATTCGTTGATTCGTTGATTCGTAGTTTCGTTGATTCGAATATTTAATGATGAAAGATAGTATAACAATTGAAAATGCAAAATTAAAAATTAGAAAAGAATCC
>JABIFK010000270.1 GCA_018650745.1 Candidatus Latescibacterota bacterium
ATTCCAACCTTGTCGGTGATTTTTCAAACTGACGCATCCCCACACGCGCACCACCGCCCCAACTTCGACGCCCCAATGTACCGTAATAAAAATACTCTATCGCCTCCGTCACAGTCTCTTCTGTCATCACCTCAGGCACCATAATCGACGACAACCCAAAATCACAGAATCGCCCTACCAAATAAGAATGATACGTATGTGTCAAACGCATCTGCGCCGGCATATCCAAAGCTTCCGCATTTTCACAAAAAGCAACAATCTCCGCATCAGAAATAGGCGTATGCTGCCCATCAAAATAAACACAATCGTAATCCCCATGCCCAAGCGCCACTTCCAATTGGCTGCGCGAAATGTCAATCGGACACGTTAAAAGGACAAGCTCATCTTTCGTTTTTATGGCTTCTTTAAAATTTTTAATCATCTTCTCAATCTCCTATTGTATTGGCCGAACCGACGTCAGTGCTGCAAACGCCGGTATCTCAGAACGAAATTTCTCTATTTCAGTCCCCGCATACCAGTTGTCCTCACGGTGCGAAGTCAAATTGTGCATTCCCTGATAATGTCCTCCCCACAAATATCGAACACCGGGTTTTGTGGGCTGTCGTGCTGCGTGCCACAAAGCAACATCAAAAATCACTGCCGAACCCGGCGGGAATTCCAAGACGTCCTGCACAATCTCACAACCGCGTTAAAATATCAGCGACCGTATCTTCAAACAACATCTGCCACTCATGTGCAACCAAACAATCGCTGTCCTCCTGAGCACCACCTCGATTATTGAGTTGTTCTGTCGTGGGGGTATAATAAATATATCCATTGGTCACACCCGCAACAAAGGTGTGCTTATGGGGCGATTTCCCTTTAATATTGAGCCCTATTTCCACCGACAATTCACCCGGAAAGGTCGCCAATACAAAATCCCCAATTCTCAATCCCACCACCTCAACCTCAAGCGTACCTTTCCCCGCCGACACATTCTGTGCATGCCGTTTTTTCAACAGATTCAAATTCGTCTGTACACGTGTCAATTCTTCCATAATATGGATGTTTTGAATATACCGTTCTATATGCTGCCTATTTTCTACATCCAATTTCTCCAGATCACTTCTACCCATCATCTTTTCGTGCAAATACCGATGAGACGAATAAGATGGATAATCATCTGAAAGTTTGTATTTCATAATCAAAGGCAGAAATGTTTTCAGATTCAGATTCGTGCCATTCAAAGATGCCAACAATCGCATTTGTTCGGCTTGCAAGTCTTCTATCGGTTGTGCAAGATCAGCTCTCGGCAATACCAATATTTCCCGTATAACTTTCAGTGTGCCACCCGCTCTAGACTTGATCTTTCTCAATGCTTTTAAGGTGCTAAGCCCTAACAAATTTCCCAGCGTCTCTGCGTCACGCAGATTGTTAACATCCTTGTATAAAATCGGGTTGATATCTCCCGCACAACCTTGCAGAAAAAATGCCATACCTCCGTCATCTAAATTGTCCTCAATCACATGGCAAGCAAAACCACTCAAGTCTGCCGTGTTACCACGCCCAGGAACCCCCATAATGGGATGGCACGCAAAATTAAAAACAACAGCCACCGTCTGCCCATTTTCGCTCTCCAGACGCAAAATACCAATCTCCGGATCAATCGGGCCAACGCCCACAACCTCCTCATCGGCAGGCAGCGCATAAGCATGTCGAACGTCCGCCTCCCTCCCATTCTTTAATTTGAGTCTACGGTTCTCCATAATGCGGTCTTCATATCCTGTACCGACCCCCACAGTTACAGGCACCATATGTTGACACGCCGCTTTCACCGCTTTAATCGTTCGCAATGCCACATCATCGCACACAACACCATGGCAATGGCTGGCATTAATGACGATATGGGCAGCCTCAATCTTCAATTCTTGGTGCAATCGCGCCCGCACATTGGCAAGATAATCATTGCGAATGCTACCAATCTCCGCAATAGCAACCGCATCAACCGTGATCAGGACCACAAGGGTATCATCATCCTTCAAAACCAAAGCCTTCACATATAATGGGTCATTGACCGGTCCCGCCTCTATATTTGTAATATCTTCTTTTGCAACACCTGCCCAAAGCTGTTCAGATTGACGCGCTGTCATATTCATCCCCTATCACAATTTCATCCTAATCTTCTAAAATCAAATATTTAGACGAATAATTATAAGCCCCACTTTTGCGAAACACAAAGTGTAATTTGACGCATCTGATTGAAATTACAGCACCCTATACTCTTCCAAGGCCCTAGTCGGCGTTCTCGCAGTTTTAAAAAAAAGTTAAAAAAATGATAAAATTTACTTTCTGTTCATATTTTTGAAACAAAATCTTGATATATTGTCGAGTCATTACAACAGCACCTGTCAAAAAAAAAGCTTTTTGACGCCACTTAAATAAACCGGAGGAGCAACTCATGAGCGGAAGCACGGCGCGTTTACAAGCTATTGCAGCAGTCACAAATTATATCAATGCATCAGATCCCGTTGATTTTGAAGAAACACACAGTGGTGAACTTTTCGGGTCCAATGTTTTTAGCCGCAAGGTCATGAAAGCACGGTTGCCCAAAGAAATCTTTAAATCACTGATTCAGACCATCGAACACGGTGAAAAACTAGACGCTTCCTTAGCCGACGTGGTTGCCTCAGCCATGAAAGATTGGGCCATTGAAAAAGGCGCAACCCACTACACCCACGTATTTTATCCCCTCACAGGATCCACCGCTGAAAAACACGACAGCTTTTTGGCTCCCGACGGCGAAGGCGGTGCTGTCAATGAGTTTTCCGGTCAACAATTGATCCAAGGCGAACCCGATGCATCCAGCTTCCCTTCCGGTGGCATTCGGCAAACGTTTGAAGCCCGTGGTTATACGGCTTGGGATGTAACCAGCCCAGCTTATCTGCTCGAAAACCCCAATGGCACAACGCTGTGTATTCCCACAGCTTTTGTCTCTTGGACGGGTGAAGCCTTAGACAAAAAAACACCTGTTTTGCGCTCCATGCAAGCCCTTGGCAAACAAGCACAGCGCATCCTCGAACTCTTTGGCCACTCCGAAATAGGTATGGTATCTTCCACAGCAGGGCCAGAACAAGAGTATTTCCTCGTGGACAGCAATTTCTACTATGCTCGCCCAGACCTCATCAATGCAGGCCGCACGCTCTTTGGTGCCGCTCCGCCAAAAGGTCAAGAGTTCGACGATCACTACTTCGGCGCCATTCCCGGACGCGTATTGGCCTTTATGCACGATGCGGAACGCGAACTCTTCAAACTCGGCGTGCCCATCAAAACACGACACAACGAAGTGGCACCCGGTCAATATGAAATTGCACCTGTGTTTGAAACGAGCAACGTGGCCACAGACCATCAGCAATTGGTCATGCACACCCTCAAGAGCACCGCTACAAAATATGGCATGACGTGTATCACACACGAAAAGCCTTTCGCCGGCGTCAATGGTTCAGGCAAACACGTCAACTTCTCATTGGGCAACAGCACACAAGGCAACCTCTTAGACCCAGGAGACACACCGCACGCCAACGCACAATTCATGGTTTTTTGCGCCGCTGTTATCCGCGCAGTCAGCACCCATGCCAAGCTTCTGCGCGCTGTGGTTGCATCAGCAGGCAATGACCACCGGTTGGGTGCCAACGAAGCGCCCCCAGCCATTATCTCTATTTTCTTGGGCGATCAACTCACCGATGTCTTCGAACAAATCAAAGGTGGCGGCGCAAGATCATCAAAGAAAAGTGGTACGCTTACCGTTGGCGTAGACGTATTGCCACCACTCCCCAAAGATGCAGGCGATCGCAACCGCACCAGTCCATTTGCCTTTACAGGCAATCGATTTGAGTTTCGTGCTGTTGCGTCTAATCAATCTATTTCTGGCCCTTTGGTGGCAATGAACACCATCGTTGCCGAATCGCTCGATTATGTTGCCACAGAGCTCGAAAAGGTCACAAAAGGCGATGCCAAAAAGTTGAATGCAGCCATTCAAAAGATCTTAAAGAGCATCATCACAGAGCACGGTTCCGTCATCTTTAATGGCGATGGTTACTCCGAAGAGTGGCACGCCGAAGCCGCAGAACGTGGCTTGCCCAATCTCAAAACGACCGTAGATGCATTGCCTGCCCTTACATCTAAAGAGACCTTAGCGATCTTTAGCAAATACAAAGTCTTGTCCAAACGAGAACTCCACAGCCGTTTGGAAATTTACCTCGAACAATATTGCATGACGGTCGGTGTGGAGGCCAATCTCACCGTTGAAATGGCCAAAACCAACATCTACCCTGCAGCCGTGCGCTATCAAGGCGAATTGGCATCCTCAGCGGCCAGTCTCAAAGCCATTGATGTCGAATTTGACAGAACCACTCTCGATGCCGTCACAGCAGCTATCAAGGGTTTGCTAACAAACATTGCCACTTTGGAAAAGACCATGGATCACGAAGCCAAGACCATGCTCGCCGAAGCCAAACATGCGTGTAACAAAACCTTGCCCGCCATGTTGGAAGTGCGTAAGTATGCCGATGAATTAGAAGGTTTGGTAGCCGACGATTTGTGGCCCTTACCCACCTATCAAGAAATCTTGTTCATCAAATAGTTTCACGTAACAAAACAATAAAAAAGGCCGACACCTCATGGTGTCGGCCTTTTTTTATATAGAAAAACCGCATATCAAATCTTCCCCCAAACCACACCCATATCTCTCCAAAGACATATCGGCAATACCCCATCTACCACAAACAGTCCCTCTCCAGACATAGAAGAAGACGGAGACGGCGATTTTAGTGACTTCATCTTATTTGTGCAAAGCTTTGGCAAGGGCGCCAATGATTCAGGTTTCAATATACGATGCGATCTCGATGAAGATACAACCGTTGATTTTCAAGATTTTCTCCAATTCGTACAAGCCTTTGGCAAACCTCTAAATAGCTGAAAGCCTACAAACGACTGACACACATTTTTATTCCAAGAGTTTAATAAATCCCCTCCCCTGACCCTATTCAAATTTAAGCCTCCCACCTTGCATCGGCCTCAGAATCGAATACCAGACAGATCAATGTCATAACTCCCTGAAGCATCCGAAAATGTAAGTGTACCAAGAGAACAGTCGCCAAAATGAAAAGATCCATTCGAAAATGCAAAAGCATTCATCGACGATTCTGAAATCACATCCAACATCCACCGACTATCATCACCCTCTTCATGTGCATACAATTCTGCGTTGCCCTGCAAAAAACAGACACGCCCCTCTCGATCCGAGAAGGCGACAACACGCCCGTTGGGGTCGAGCGCGATGTTGTCTTGGTTGCTCTCAAAAAGCGACCAAAA
>JABIFK010000311.1 GCA_018650745.1 Candidatus Latescibacterota bacterium
GGTTAACATCAACCCCGCCACATCATCAGACAAATGCTCTTTTAAATCTTCAACATCAACCGTTCCACGTTCCGTCGATTTGATCGCACGAACCGTATACCCACACATCGCCGCCGTTGCAGGATTTGTGCCGTGTGCCGAATCGGGAATCAAAACCACTTTCTTATTATTCCCCTTGGCTTCGTGATAAGCCGCAATCAACGAAATGCCCACAAACTCCCCTTGTGCCCCCGCAGCAGGTTGAAACGTAAACCCGTCCATGCCACTAACTTCCATCAATATCTGTTCCATCTCCCAAATCACTTGCAACGCCGGTTGTGCATCATCCGACATCGGATGTAAATCTGCAAGTGCGGGCACCCGAGCCGCTTTCTCATGCACCCTAGGGTTATACTTCATCGTACACGATCCTAAAGGATAAAACTCTGTATCAATGCTAAAATTCATTCGCGACATAGCCGTATAATGTCGAATCAACTCCAACTCACCCACTTCGGGCAACGCAGGTGGCATTTTACGTTTCATCCCTTCGGGAATCGGCGTTGTCATCTCACCCGCATTTGGAAAAGTGGCACATCGACGCCCTGAAGCACCGCGTTCAAAAATCAATGATTCCCGATCCATTAAATCGTCCTCCACACATCAACAAGGCGTGCTACATCCGCCTCAGTTTTCTTTTCAGTCACACACGTCAAAATACAATTGTCCAACTCAGGGTAGAACCGCCCCAAATCAATCCCCGCCGAAATGCCTTGCTGGCGCAAACGTTCCAAAACATCAGAAGCCTTGCCATTAACTTCGACAACAAACTCATTAAACGTCGAACCCGAAAACTTAGACGACACGCCATCAAGCGCCGTAAGTCCATCCAAGGCTTGATGGCTTCTGTTCCAATTTAATTCGCCCACTTCACGCAGGCCTTGTGGTCCTACAGCAGCCAAATACACCGTTGTTGCCGTTGCACACAAAGTCTGGTTCGTGCAAATATTAGACGTCGCTTTATCTCGCCGAATATGTTGCTCACGTGTTTGTAAGGTCAACACAAAACCCCGCTTGCCATCCACATCTGTTGTTTGCCCACAAATACGACCCGGCATCTTTCGCAAGTGTGCATCACGCGACGTAAAAAAGCCCACATAAGGCCCACCATAAGCAAGTGGCAAACCCAAAGGCTGCCCATCTCCCACCACAATATCCGCACCAAAATCTCCAGGTGGTTTAATGATACCCAACGAGATCGGGTTCACACACGCCACAAAAGCAGTCTTTGATGCATTGACCACATCCCCAATTTCATCTAAGGCTTCCAAAACGCCTAAGAAATTGGGATTTTGAATCACAACTGCAGCCGTATCTTCAGTCAGCTCACTTTTCAAAACCTCAATATCCACACCCCCCGCCTCAGTCCACGGGATTTCAACCAGTTCGAGATTGATTCCTTTTACATACGTTTCTATCACCTGCTTATAAAAGGGATGCAAACTACGCGGCAACAACACACGCGACCCTCCATTCATACGCACAGACATCAACACGGCCTCGGCCAAAGCCGAAGATCCATCATACATGGATGCATTGGCGGTTTCCATGCCCGTGAGTTCACACATCATGGTTTGAAATTCAAAAATCGCACGCAATGTGCCTTGACTCACTTCGGGCTGATAAGGCGTGTAAGCTGTGAAAAATTCACCCCGAGAAATCATTGCATCAACGACCGTGGGCGAAAAATGATCATAAGCACCCCCACCCAAAAATGACAATGCGGGTGCTTGTGCCGCAGCTTGAGATGCCAAGCCATCAACAGCTTGCAAGACTTCCATTTCACTCATGCCTGGGGCAACTTTCAAATCTTTAACGCGCAGTGATTTTGGAATAGGAGCAAACAAATCGTCCGTCGTATCCAAACCAATCGTCTGCAGCATATGTTGCACATCCGCGCCTGTATGCGGCGTATAATTCATAGAACCAACCTCCTCACATCCGATCCAAAATATCTTGCCAAATTTTTGCCGCACGTTCTCGGCACACACCTGGCGTGCTGTCGTTTTCAATCACAAAATCAGCCACACGCACTTTTTCTGCCTGTGGCAATTGTGCTGCTATTCTGTCTCTTACTTCTTCATCAGAAATACCCAACCGATTCATCGTTCGTTTCATCCGAATATCATCCGGCGCTGTTACAACAACCAACTCGTCTACCAAACTCTTGGGATCACCACGCTCAACCAACAATGCGGCGTCGACCACCACAGGGCGCATGTGATCTTCACCCAAAGCCTGTTGGATTTTTTTTCTTAACAACGCCCGCAGTGGTAGCCAAACAATGGCATTGAGCTTGTCACGTTGTGCATCTGAAGCAAAAGCCCGTTGTCCCAACAACGGACGAACAACCTGCCCATCAGAATCTAAAATATCGGCCCCAAATTCATCGGCCAATTTCTCAATCACATCAGAATCTCGAATGGTCTCGTGCCCAACTACGTCGGCATCAATAACCAGACCACCCAAATCGGCAAACGTTTGGCAAACCGTACTCTTACCCGCACCAATGCCTCCGGTTACCCCTACAATCACGGCGTATCCTCCGGCTGATAGACCTTCAATTCCAATTCTTCCATTCGCTCTTCTGCTTCCCACCGACGCAACTTGGTTCTGTTTCGCAATTTAACAGCCACATAAGCAACCCCAAAAAGCAGCACCAGATACCCCCAAAGGGAATCTGGTGACACGAGCAATGCGGTCAAACTAAACCGCCCAGACACATAATCTCGCCAAGCCTGCTCAAATTCATGTGGTGTCTTTTCAGTGACTCTAAATAGGGCCACATCAAAAGGTGCACCGTGAGACAGTTCACTCATCATTGCCACAACAGCGTTTTCACCACCCAAGCGAATAATGTATAAAACCGCCAGCAAACTTTCGGTATATGCCAGATCAGCTTTGACCGACGGAAACCGGAGTACGCTGTCTATTTCAGAAAGCGGAATCAACCCACCCGATAGAACCGCGTATAAAACAGAAGCCGTGTGCTGCAAACGCCATTCGTGCGAGGCCCACATGGCCAAGCCTTCGTTAAACCAAACCGGCACGTGTTTGCCAACTGCAGCATACAGCAACACATGTGAAAACTCGTGTTGCATCGTCTGCACGCGTTGTGATACGTGCTCAGACCTCAAGACAATCGTTTGTAATGCGGGCATTGCCACCGCCGCACTCCAATGTGGCAACCTGCCCTGTGTTAAGTCATCAAAAACACGTTGCGACGATGCCAAATAAACCGTCACGGGCGTTATTGGAATATGTCCTAACTTTTTTCGAACAATCTCACGTTGCAAAAACAGTTGGTTCAAATACCGATTTGCAGACGCACTATCAGACAACTGATGCTTCAAGGTCAATTGATGGCGTTCAACAACTTGCCACTCGCCCGCCCACACACAAGAAACCCCACAGAGAAACATCAAACAGACGGCAAACAGGAACACCTTAGGTATCAGCTGTCTCATGTTTGCCGTCCACTGTATTGCTATCGCGTGCGATACTTACCCAGATATTTAAAGAAATCACTGCTGGGCGGTAGCACAATCGTTGTACCTGTGCTGAGCGTTTTTTCATACGCTTCAAGAGTACGCACAAATTCATAAAACTTTGGATCTTGCTGGAAAGCTTCGGCGTAAATACGCAACGCCTCTGCATCCCCTTCACCACGAATCAGCTGTGCTTTTTGAAAGGCACCAGAGGTTAGTTTCGTAACAGACAAATCCGTTTCGGCACGAATCTTAGTAGCAGCTTCTTCACCTTCCGCCCGATATTCTTTGGCCGTACGAGAGCGTTCTGCTTTCATACGGTCAAAGACGTTGGCTTTGTTTTCCCGAGGCAAATCAGCACGTTTGATGCGCACATCCAAAATAGCAATGCCCAAAGAAGAGGCAGATGCACGAGACCGTTGCGTCACCGTATCCATAATCGCTTGCCAGTGCGTAGAAACAATTTCCACCAACGTTCGTTGTCCCAACTCTTCACGGATGGCAGAATAAATAATATCATCCAAACGTGATTGTGCCTGAGACACACTCTGCACGGAGACCAAGAACTTTAAAGGGTCGTCAATGCGCCAGCGTGCGTAATTGTCTACAATCAGATTCTTTTTATCCTGAGTATAAATTTGAGCAGGTTCGGCATCGCTATACAACAAACGATCGTCAAAAGTATGCAACTGTTGAATAAATGGAATCTTATAATACAATCCGGGGTCCCGAATCGCATCGATAGGTTCACCCAACTGAGTAACAACAACCTGCTCGCGTTCATCAACAATAAACATCGCAGAATCGGCCAAAATGGCCATCGCGACCAACAAAACAACAAGGGTAATAACACCGCGCATTTTAATTCCCCCCTACCAATGGTTTCTGCATTTGCAACACATTCAACAGACCACCTTTGCCATCGGTGTCAACAATAAATTTTTGCATGCCCGGCAACACCTTTTCCATCGTTTCTAAGAACAACCGTGTTTCTGTCACATCTTTGGCCTTGCGATATTCTTTTAGCACTTCCAAAAAACGATCGGCATCACCTTGCGACCGTTTGACACGCTCCACTTTATAAGCTTCGGCTTCGCGCAACATCTTTTCAGCCTCACCGCGTGTTCGAGGAATAATATCATTCTGATACGCTTCGGCTTCATTTCTTAACCGCTCGCGATCTTCGCGCGCACTGGCCACATCTTTAAACGCAAAATCTACTTCTTGAGGCACGGATACGGTCTGCAATTTGGCTTGCTCGATACGCACGCCAAGTTCATACAAATCTAACACACTTTGAATCTGCGTTTGAATTTCTTCCTGAATTTGAAGCTTACCTTCCGTCAACGCCTCATCAATGGTGTGTTGGCCAATCACTTGTCTCAGCGCGGCTTCAGCAACATCGTGAATCGCCTTAGATTGTTGCCGCACATTAAACAGATAATTTTCGACATTGCGAATACGGTACTGCACAATCAATTCCACATCAGCAATGTTCTCATCACCGGTTAACATCACGGCCTCTGCTGAAACTTTCTGATAGCGAGGCGTAGGGCTCGAACTAATGGTTCGAAAACCTATTTCGAGTCGTTTCACCTCAGACACCCGCTCGATTTCTACACGCTCCACTGGTGTGGGCATGTGATAGTGCAAACCGGGGCCTGATTGACCGGTTGATTTTCCAAACCGGAAAACCACAGCCTGTTCATCGGGTTGAACCATATAAATTCCACTGGCAAACCAAAGCAGCAACAAGGCCGCCAAACCATAATACACCATTACTGGATTGAACTTCAAATCGAAGTTCGGACGATTTGGAAATTGATATTCCTGCATCGACTTACACCTCCTTAATCATCTGCCAAACCAAGTTCACGTTCTTCGGGTTTTAAAAACTGGCCAATCTGGCTAATGCCTTCAATACCCCGTAAACACACATTAATTCCTGCCACACGATTTGCAAATTGGCAGGCAACATCTTGATTGTTCGACTGTAAAAATGCCCACGTAAATCCCATCAAAAAAGTATCACCACAACCCGTTTCATCTTGAGGTTCACCAGCTGGCACCGGTGCATAAGATTCGACCTGCAATGCCTCTTCAGAGTTTCGATAAAAGGTTTGAGACCCACGTTCATTGCGTGTCAACATCAATGTTGAGGGTCCCAAAGTCAGCATTTTTTCAGCAAAGCGATACGTCGCATCTTCACCATCCAACGATTCATCTGCCAACAAAGCACCTTCTTGCTCATTCATCTGAACCACATCCACACAACCGACCCAACGCTCCCACTGTGGGGGCACACGCCAAAAACGGCGACGGTTTTCATCCATACCCAGCGTAAGACTGTGCACATCCATCAACAAAAGGCCTTTTGCTGCTTTTCGAACTTGCTCAGCGGTCTCCAATGCCAATTCCATGCCCGTAATAAAGTTAAAACATATGGCATCGCATTCTAAAAACGGCTGAATTTGTTCAAATGAAATTTGAGGCACGTCATTTCGCAAGGTCTCTTGTTTTTGCCCATCTTCATCGTATTCAATAAAACAATGTGGGTTTTTGCCCGGTACAAAAGTAATGCCATCAAACTTCACTTGGGGATAAGGTTCCAACTTCTCGCGCACAACGCCTTCCATATCGGCACCGACATTGCATATCGGATAAATAGAGGCTTCGGGCGATGCAATTTCGGCCAAAGCCAAAATACTATATAACAGCCCCCCATAACTCTCAGTTGTGACCCCATCGGGTGTATGAATCGTATCGCGATTGATGGTACCCAACAAAGCAATACGCGTGTTGCTTTTCATCATGTTAAAATTTCCTTCTAAAATTAAAAAAGGCGACATCTATCTCACTTGAGACGCCGCACCAATCTACCATAATAAATAGGGGGTGTCAACCGCAATCACCCCGAAAACAACTGCCCATCAAGCACATTTAACCCCAGTTTGTTTGAGCCATTCTAACCCGCTTCAACAACTTGCAAATCACCCCAAGCAATCGCATCCAGTTCTTGGCGCAACAACGCGCACGAAGCCAATGTGGGGTCCTGATTGAGCAATGCCTGTGCCTCCTCTCGCGCCAAGACCACAACATCAACATCCCGTGCCAGGTCTGCAAACCGAAACTCAGGAAAACCAGCCTGCCGCGTCCCAAAAATTTGGCCAGGGCCCCGAATCTTCAAATCCACTTCCGAAATTTCAAACCCATCTGTCGTTTGTGCCATGGCATCCAACCGCTCCTTTGCCTCACCAGACAAATGCTCTTGGGGGTCTGCAATCAGAATGCAATACGACGCGTGTTGCCCACGGCCTACACGCCCACGCAACTGATGCAACTGAGACAATCCAAAACGTTCGGCGTGCTCCACCATCATCACCGTGGCATTGGGCACATCCACGCCCACCTCAATCACAGTCGTGGCCACCAGCACATCCACTTCACCGCGCCGAAACGCATCCATCACCGCTTCTTTTTCATCCCCCTTCATACGCCCGTGCAACAATCCCAAACGCAAATCGGAGAGCAAACCCGTAGACAAATCTTCAAATGTCTCGGTTGCCGCCTTCAATTCACTTTTGCCTGATTCTTCCACCAGAGGATACACAATATAAACTTGTCGCCCCTGCGCCACCTCACTGCGCAAAAATTGGAACGCCTTCGCCCGATCAGCGGCCAACCGCCACCCCGTCTTAACCGGTTCACGCCCTGGAGGCAACTCATCTAAAAGTGTCACATCCAAATCGCCATAAAGCGTCAATGCCAATGAACGAGGAATGGGTGTGGCCGTCATCACCAACAAATGGGAATCGGCCCCTTTTTCACGCAAAGTGGCACGCTGTTCCACCCCGAATCGGTGCTGTTCATCCACAACAACCAACCCCAGATCTGCAAACAGCACATTCTCTTGCACCAATGCGTGCGTGCCAACCAATATAGACACGGTGCCAGACAACAAACCCGTCAAAATCTCTCGCCGAGCAGCAGCCCGAGTACGTCCCGTCAACAAACGCACATCCAACCCCAAAGGTTCAACCAAGTTGCGAATGGTATTGGCATGCTGTTCGGCCAAAATTTCAGTGGGCGCCATTAAAGCCGCCTGGCACCCCGTATCAACAGACGCCAACATCGCCAACAAAGCCACCAATGTTTTACCCGAGCCCACATCACCCTGCAGCAACCGATGCATAGCCACAGATCGTGTTAAATCGTTTCCGATTTCCTCAACAGATCGTTTCTGTGCCCCCGTCAACTCAAAAGGCAAACTCGCCACCAGTTGCTTTGCCAACTTGCCATTGGGGGTCAGCACGCGCCCAGGGGTCTTCTCACGCTTTTTTTGCATTTGCCCCAAATACAGTTGAATATAAAAAATTTCATCAAACGCCAAACGGTGTCGTGCCGCATCCACATCGGCAAACGCATCGGGAAAATGCACCTTCTCAATTGCTTCTCGCAAATTCGCCACACCACAGCGTTCCCGAATATCGTCAGGCAATGGGTCAACAATCTCCTCACCCACAGTATCCAAAGCGGCAAATAACAACCGACGTAGTGACCGCGCCGTCATCCGTTCAGATTTCATCTTCGCCGTTGTATGATACAACGGAATAATCCGCCCAGTGTGTAATCGCTGCTCCTCATCTCCCTCCGACGCCAAGACCTCCACCTCAGGGTGTGTCATTTGCAATTTCCCCCCAAAGCGCGACAATTTTCCTCCCAAAGCCACCAGATCACCCGCTTCATACGCCCCACGAAAATACTGATACCCACCAAACCACGTCCCAGACATCTTGCCCGTATCATCTTCGACCGTCATCACAAACCGCCGCCGCTTGCCCGGAATGGTCTCCATAGCCACAATCTCACCCACCACAGTTACTTCCTGATCCAATGGCAAGTGTGCAATACCGACTTCCGTCGAACGATCCACATACCGGTAGGGTAGATACAATAGCAGGTCACTAACGGTCGCAATGCCCACACTCTCAAGCAACTTTTCTCGCTTAAGACCTATACCAGGCAACGTGCGTAGAGGTTGATTTAAATTGGATAACATGAAATACCATAGAAAGAGATGAATTTACGCGAATATAGCCACACCCTCTTTAACCGTCAAGAAACTGCTCTTGAAAACAGGGTGGCATTTCGATAATGATCCGGCGTATCATACCCCTCTACCACTGTATTTTCAATCCCCTTTACAAGTCTTTACCACACAAACAGAATACACCAGCACGATTGCACTTGTTTTTTGAATCCAACCCCAACAAAATTATGTTTACGTAAATAAATTCATACTAAATTTCTTTCCTCCAAGACAAACGGCCTTCCTCCTTGACCCTCCCAAACCGAAACCTTATATTCGATTCAACTCAGACCAAAATGCCCCATCCGCCTTTTTATGGTTGACCATGACATTCCAAGCTGAAATTAGCGGTTTATTTATTGATCGTAAAAACGGGGAAGCCGTTTTGATGCTCAAAGAACAAGAAGGTACACGTACCTTACCTATTTGGATTCAAATGGAAGACATGTTTTCTGTGGCCATTCAACTTTCAAACGGCCAATTCAACTTACCCCGCCCATTTGCACACGACTTGATTAAAACCATTGTTCACAATCTCCAAGCCAAAGTCGGCCAGGTTGTCATTACAGACATTGAAGACTATATTTACTACGCACAAGTGACAATTGTCTCCCCAGAAAAAAGTCTCAAGTTTGATGCACGCCCCAGCGATGCTATTTTGATGGCACTCAAATTTGACGCACCAATTTGCATTGTCGAAGAAGTTGTTGAAAAGCAAGTTGCTCTGATCGAAGACGCAGGCCTAACTGAAGAAACGCTCTTCCAGCGCCTGCAAAAAATCCAACCAGAAGACATTATCAATCATTCAGCATAGGTTACCATCCAAATGATGATGAAAAAAACCTGCTTATTTTTATTATTCGTCTGCCTATTGTGTATCAACACAGCATATGCACAAACAGCAGAACTTGCCTATAGCCAAGAGGCAGAAACCCTCTTTCAACGCTCCCTTGCACGCTACATCCGGGGCGCCTATGAAGACACCAAATTGGGCCTACAAGAACTCTTAGAGCAGCACCCATCCAATCAACGCACATCAGCGGCACAGCTCTTACTTGGCAAAGCTCATTACAAACTCAAAGATTACAGCTTAGCCATTGCTTCAGCAGTCGAGTTACAGCTCAATTTCCCTTACAGTCGCTATTTGGCAGAAAGTGACTTGCTCATTGGCGATTGTTATTTTCATCAAGGGCAGGTTTACAGTGCAGCAACCCAATATGGCCGCGTACTCACAAGCCGCACAGAAGTACGTACCAAAGCGCGTGCCGCAGACCGGTTGGGCCAAATGGCAGGTGCTGAGCGCCTATCCAATCGCGATATAGAACGTCTGCAAGGTGATTTTGGACGTGCTATTATCAATGAAGCCATATCATTTGCAAAAGAAGTCAAGGGCAAATTGGTTATGAAGCCATCCTCAGGTAGTCAGGGATCCAAGGGAATCAAAACAGTAGAAAACACGGATGATATTGTTAAATGGTTTGATTTTGTGAAAGAGAGGTCAGAAACCTCAACTGTAGTAATGGAAAAATATTACGAGGGACGTGAGTTTAGTGTCGATGGTATGATGATTGGCTCGACTCCAATTATTTTTTCAGTTTCTGAAA
>JABIFK010000411.1 GCA_018650745.1 Candidatus Latescibacterota bacterium
CAATCCCAGTCGAGCAGGCAAGTTATTGACCAAACTGCACGAAGCGGCATTGGTAGATATGCAGGCTATTATCAAAGATTTGGCACAACAGACCAATGATGCCATTGATGAGATCCGCACCAGTGTGGATGCGATTCAGGAATCGACGGGAGATACTGTGTCAAATATTGGTCAAATTAGCGGTGTGATTAATCAAGTGAATGACATTGTGGGTTCTATTGCTTCGGCGGTTGAAGAGCAATCGGTAACCACACAGGATATTGCGCAGAATGTAAACCAGGCGGCAGTTGGTATTCAGGGTGTCAATGAGAATGTGAATCAAGCTGCGACGGCCTCTGGGACCATTGCGCAAGACATCGCACTTGTAGATCAGGTTAGCAGCGAGGTTGAAACAGCTGTTGTGCAGGTTAAGGTACGTGCGACTGAACTGTCTGAAATGGGCAAGCAACTTAATGAGATTGTGGGCAACTTTAAAATTTAAGTTTGCCACGCCCAAAGCAGATTGTGTCTTTTGGCACTGGTTTGTTTTGGCGTGATATGGCGAACTGGGCGCGTTTTCGCACTTTAATTGTTGGATTGGTGTTGCTTGGCGACTTTGTTTTTTGTGAAAAAATAATACTTTACGGTTTTTTTTCTGTCGTTGTAGATTGTTTGGTCTCATAGCACGCATATTGCTTCCATTATCTGATGTCAGTGGTCTATTGTTTTTCATTAAATGCTTGAGAATCTTTAGATTGCGCAGATGTTAGGAGTTTCATACTTTTCTTCAGATTCGTTCTGGAAAAATGCATCCATTTGAGGGAAGCAGATTGCATGGAAAATTTTGATATTTTGATTGTAGATGATGACCCAATCAATTTAGAAATTATTAGGGCGCGGTTAAAAGGTGTTGGATACACGTTTGATACGGCCTCAAACGGGGCCGAGGCGCTCGAAAAGATTGCAGTACATCATTTTGATGTGGTGCTAACGGATTTGATGATGCCTGAAGTTGATGGCATGGATCTGTTGGCGGCGGTAAAGAAACAACGCCCACAAACGGAGGTCATTATTATGACAGCCTATGCTACAGTTGACAATGCCGTTCAGGCACTGCTAAATGGTGCGGTTGATTATTTGCAAAAACCCATCAACTTAGAAGAGTTGTACATTAAACTAAACAAATTGATGCTGGTTAAGTCGTTAACACGCAGCACCGATGAGTTACAAACGGCAATGGATGTGACGGAAAGAAGTGCATCTGAAACC
This sequence comes from Candidatus Latescibacterota bacterium, assembly GCA_018650745.1. Taxonomy (GTDB): domain Bacteria; phylum Latescibacterota; class UBA2968; order UBA2968; family UBA2968; genus JABIFK01. The sequence continues at coordinate 1,249 of JABIFK010000411.1, forward strand.
ATTAAGAACCTTGAAGATATGGTGATTGGTGTACAACGCAGATGTGCTCAAGCCATTGATACTTTATTGGATGAACGGACGGATATAACAGAACGCATTGCACGGGCTGTTGAAGTGTTAAAAGAGGCACGTTAATATGGGGTTTGTTAGGGGGGTATTTTGCGGGTCTTAATTGTGGATGATACGGTTTTGTATCGAAAAATTCTGAGCGATATTTTGGGGGCTATGTCGGGGGTTGAGGTGGTTGGTACGGCGGCCAATGGCAAAATCGCATTGGACAAGGTTAGGCAGTTATCTCCCGATTTGATTACGTTGGACTTTGTAATGCCTGTGATGGATGGCATGGAAACATTGGTTCAACTCAATGCACAATATCCAAATATCAAAGTATTGATGGTGAGTTCGCGCAGCCAAGCTGGTGCACAAGTGACGCTGTCAGCACTTTCATCGGGCGCATTTGATTTTGTGACCAAGCCCGCCGAAGGTGATTGGAAGGCCAGCCAAGAAAACTTGGATGCACAGCTTAGAGAAAAACTGAGGCCCTTGTTGCGTGCCGATGCGGTTGCTTCTGCGTTTACAAAGCCGCCAAGTGTGATCAAAGCCGTATTGCCCACACAACGGATTGACATTGTTGCTATTGGTATTTCAACGGGAGGGCCTAAAGCTTTGGCGCAGATGATTCCACAGTTGCCGGGTAATTTGCGGGTTCCTGTGGTGATTGTGCAACATATGCCGGCCATGTTTACTGCAGCTTTGGCTCAATCGTTAGATACGCAAAGTGCACTTACTGTTCACGAGGGCAAAGACGGGCAAATGCTTCAAGCGGGTCATGTTTATTTGGCTCCTGGTGGTAAGCAGATGCGTTTAGCAAAGTCTGGCGCGCTTGTAAAGATTGAGATTACAAATGACCCACCGGAGAATTTTTGTAAACCCGCTGTAGATTATTTGTTCCGGTCTGTGGCAGATGTTTATGGTGCACGTGCTTTGGGTGTGATTATGACGGGAATGGGTGCAGATGGTACGCGAGGGATGCAAGTGATGAAGCAACATGGCGTACCTTCATTGGCCCAAGATAAAGCGACTTCTGTGGTGTATGGTATGCCGCAAGAAGCTTTTAAGGCAGGTGTGATTGATTTGGTGTTGCCGCTTGAAAAAATCGCAGATGAAATTGCCCGGGTGAGTGCCCGATGACAATACCTAAAATCAAAGCAGATGAATTTACTTGTTTGGCCGCTTATGTTTACGATATTTCGGGGATTGTGCTTGATGACAGCAAAGGGTACTTGATCGAAAGTCGCTTGGGGCCATTGGTGGTTGAATTAGATTGTAGGGATTATTTGGTGTTATGCGAATTGGCACGTACCGATGCTCGGGTACGTGGGCGTATTGTGGATGCGATTAGCACAAATGAAACGTCTTTTTTTAGAGATGCGGCTCCTTTTGAGTTGTTTAAACACAAAATTGTGCCCGATCATATTGACAGACAAAATGGCCCATCGCCTACGCTGAATATTTGGAGTGCTGCGAGTTCAACGGGCCAAGAGGTTTATAGTATTGCAATAACGCTGAAGGAACTGTTGGTAGATTTGAGCCCATGGCGTATTCGTATTGTGGGCACGGATATTTCTGAAGCGGCAGTTGCACAGGCTAGCGCCGGGCGATACAACCAAATTGAAATTCAGCGTGGCTTGACCGATGATAAGCGTCATCAATATTTTGAAATACAGGGCAATGTGTGGTGCATTCAGGATGAATTGCGGGCAATGGCACGCTTCCAACAATTTAACTTGCTCAGTGAATTTCCACCGTTGGGTAAGTTTGATATTATTTTTTGTCGGAATGTTGCGATCTATTTTGATATAGAAACTCGAATGGCTTTGTTTGATCGCATCGCGAATCAGCTTAATAGGAATGGCGTGTTGCTGATTGGTTCTACCGAGTCGCTTTTGGGGATTTCAGATCGTTTTAGTCGCCAAGAGTATCACAATTCTGTCTATTACAGCTTGCGTGAAGACCAATAATTATTATGTCTAAGCCATTGGACAGCTCACCATTACGTTGTTTAGTGGTAAAGAACAAACTCTTGTCAAAACTCTGGCAGAAGTTGTGCGTGTTGCTGAATCGGATGAACCGCAATCTGGCATGGGGCTTATTTTTGTAGACTTGGACCCTGACAGTTCTATTGCGTTATACAATATTGTCAAATATCATACACTGGCAAATGGATGAATTGGATATCTGAAACAGACTTTATTGATGAACTGCATCACAATGCGGCCACGCAAGATTTGATAAAGGGCCGGATATTGATGGATCATTTACCGGATGTTTCAGAAGAGACGCAACGAAAAGTCCTTATCGAGTTGGATTATTTTGACCATACCTTTGCCGCTCCCCTGTTGGGGTATTTGCTTTGTGGTGCATTGGAGGGGGTGAACCTCTCGACTGATGAGATTCAAATGGTTTTGGCAGAAAAGGTTCGAGAGATACCAGATTTGATATTGAATTTGGTAGGTGATGTGGCGCTGGTGAACAAATTGAAATTGGTAGAATTGGCAAATCTGGTTGCTGTGGGTGATTTATTGCCGAGTGTGCTTGCGGGTGTAGAAACAACCTCTGTTACAGACCAAGTGTTGCCACTTTTAGCGATGATCAAACACATGGCCAGCCCACAAACTGTGAATGTGCTTGCCGAATATCTTTATTCTGGCGATCGAGCATTGATCATTGAAGCAATTGATGCATTGGCAAATATTGGTAATTTTGAAGCTGTAGATGCGCTTGCCGAACGATTGGGCTCGGATAGAGAATTAGACACACTGATTTTTGATAGATTTTCTCAAATTAAGACAGAACATGTGCTTGA
>JABIFK010000290.1 GCA_018650745.1 Candidatus Latescibacterota bacterium
CATTGGTGATCAACGAACAGACGTGCAAGTTCGTAGCCACATCGCCGTGCGCCATGCGCTCCTTCATGGCTTGGCCCATACGCTGTGCAAGTTCTGGGTCTTTTAAATCTTCAATTGTCGAAACACCTTCTACGTCCTCAAATGGAATGCCATAAACAGCCATACCTGGCGAATAACCGTATGAAGGTGTATCGTTTTCCTGATAAAGCCAGCGGGGTCCCTTCGATCCGTTGTGTGCACAGCGTAGGGTCTTTGTATTCGGATCATAATTACGCGCTTCAGGATCTTCGTTTAAAAAGAAACCCGCAAAGCGACGCGCTCTGTCTCTGTTTTTTTCATGTTTGGGATCGGCCAAACACAACAAATAAAAATAGATGTAGCTTTCACTTTGATGAAATTGGTCATAGCCAATTTCATACTCTTTGTAAACATGACCTATCTCTTCCAGCAACTTTGTTGTGGCATCCCACTGACGTTGACCCAAATCCAATAAATGATCACCACCGCCCAGTAGATAAAGCAACGGCCAATTGTAAAAGCTCTCATAAAAATCATCAGCCCCATCACGGCTCTTATGAATGCCATCCTTCCAGATGATACGACCATCTGGATGTGTGTATTTTTCCAAAAACGGGTACACGGACTCTTCCATAACGGATATGAGTTGACGTTCCAACACCGCCCAAGCGGGTGCCTTTTCTAATGGCACACTTGCTGTAATCTCCATCGCATTAACCTTCCCTAACCAACCGGTCATACCAAAACATCTACGATTGCAACGGCCACCTCACCGCACAGTTTGCCATTCATTTCTACCTCACCGCCAACAACATACCGTCCTTTTTCCGTTTTCTTAGGAATGCGCATATCAAAACTTAGACGACGCGTTTTAGTGCTCGTAACTGTCATTGTTCGTTTTGTTTGCTTTAGCTGCCATCCATCGGGCACAGTTGGGCAAACCTTTAGGTGCATCTTCTTTTCCCCTGCGTGGTCCACCTTAAAAGACACACGCACCCATTGTCCAGCATGCGCCTCATATCGAAAAGGAGACCACCCCATCACGCGTGGGTCATAATCATATTCCCAATCATCAGACACACACAAATCGTTTACTGCCGTTTCAGCCTGCTTGGCCCATTTCAAAATACGACGATATTGATCCGTATCAAATTGATAGACACACCCATGGCCATTACAAATCAAATCGGGTTCGAGATCCAACACAACTTGTGCCGACTGTCCAAAACCATCAATAAACCGACTGCCATTAAACCCGCAAAATCCACCCGTGCCATTCCATCGCGTAGGGGGTTGGAAATTATCTCCCGAAAATAGAACGTGTTGCCCAAATATCTCTGTATCAAATGCACAGTGCCATTTTGTTTGCCCCGGAAAAGGCCGAATATCAAAACGATACCCATTCCAGCGAAAAGCGCCTTTTTCTGGCAACACCCGGTCCGGTGCAATAGAATCCGTAGGCAACCAAGGCACATCCAACAGATTGCGATCGACAAGGGGTTCAGCCACCCAAGGGTGCAACCATACCTTGGCACCGCCAAGTAAATATAAATTGGGTAAAACACGTGAAATGCCTTTGCCCAAGGCTTCTACACCAAACCATTTATCCACAGCACCGGCACATACCGATCCTTTGGATTTTACAAATGCCATTAAACGTTGTCGGGTCATTCGAATACTGGCATTGGCGCCCTGTTTCATGACCTCACCATGCGACGGACACAACACATCGACACGGCATCCGCTCAACCGCTCCAACCCATACCAAGCCGCAAGGGCACCTTCACCCGTCCAATGATCCCATTCCAAATGATAGGGTTGATGAAGTTTTCCGCCTTCGTGAACGGCATCACCACAGAACGCGGTGATTTTATTACCCCAATTCACCACATAGGTCAGTGCGCCACGTGTATGACCAGGTGTGGGGACAACACCTATGGTCGTATCCTTCCAAAACAGTTCAGAGGCATCTCCCATATCTCCTTTAACAAAAGGCAATGGTTCTCGGGGAGCCGTATAATTAGGAGGACATCCACCGGCTTGGTAGGTTCGCCAAAATGCCTTGAGCCTATCTGTTTGAAAAAAACGCGTGTCTTCAC
>JABIFK010000315.1 GCA_018650745.1 Candidatus Latescibacterota bacterium
CATCAAACCGCACCCACCCCGTATTTGCTCGGCGCCTTATAACGATATGTATGATCGTGTCGATATGCCTGCTGCGACTCGGAATGAGGAAGAATTGCATTCTGAACATCCTTATTTAAAACGCATCAACGAGAACCCTGATTTGGTTTCCGACCGTGACTTGCGAGAGACCCAAGCCAACTATTGGGGCATGATTACAGAATTGGATGCGGCTCTTGGTGAGTTGTTTCAATATCTCAAAGGTTCGGGCCAATGGGATAACACGCTGATTCTCTTCACATCTGATCACGGTGAATATTTGGGCGATCATTACCAAACGGGCAAAGGCAAAATCTATGATGGCACTTTACGCGTGCCACTAATTGTACGCGACCCTTCACCTGAAGCTGATGTTACTCGCGGCCAACAATTAGATGGTTTTGTCGAATCCATTGATCATTCACCGACGATGCTTGATTTTTTAGACATTCCGATTCCTGACCGTTTCCAAGGCACCAGTGCATTAGGCCGCGTGCGAGGCACTGGATCTGCCAAGCCTGAAGTTTTTTACGAACGTGATATTCGCGATGAAGTTGCCGACCTTATTTCAGACCCTGATCTTGGATTACTTTGGGTCATCCGTGATCACAAATACAAATACGTCCATTTCGCCGACGACACATTCCCACCCCTTCTGTTTGACTTACAGGCTGATCCCGGCGAGTTCAATAACTTAGCCGACGGTTGGGCACGATGTGTCAAAATGCTGTTGCCCGAAGGCCAAGTATCTGGTGATGCCTTGTTGCGTATTATAAAATCTCTGCACGATCAAATTGCATATCTAGAAGTCGTGATCAATGAACATGCCGGTAACTGGCCAACCATTGGGTGCCAGGGCATTTTGCAGACCTTAGCCGCATTGCCCGTGTTTCGAGATACGGATCGATGGATTGATTATTGTATCGAAACGTTGGCAAAACAAATTGATGCTCAAATTTTACCCGATGGTGTTCAAGACGAATTGACCCCCCATTATCACGCTGTTGTGGTGAATAACTTGCTTACAGCGTGTGAGAGTTTGCAAGTTTTGGAGCGTGAGTTAGACGAGAAGACGCTGGCAACGTTGCGCAAGTTGGTGCATTATCAACAACAAACCGTTGTGCCAGATGGTTCTGCACAAGTGGCATTTAACGACAGTGATCCTGAAGCTGTGCCGAAGATTGTGGATCGATTGAAGGCAGTGGGAATGGACGATTATATTTCTGACCCTGATGAATTGGATTCCGAAGCGTTTCCATATGCTGGTGTGGCCTTTCTGCGACAAAAAGCAAGCGATGGCGATTTGTACTTGGCATTTGACGGAGGCCCTTTTGGGCGTTCGCATCAGCACGAAGATAAGTTGGGGTTTTGGCTTCATGCTTATGGACGCAATTTGATTGTTGATCCTGGGCGGCATTTGTACGACAACTCAGAAGCTTCTTATATCCCTTATTTGCGAACAACACAGGCGCACTCGACTTTCATTGTGGATGGCGAGGGACAAAACAGCCGTGCAAAACGCGATACGTGGATTGCAGATGCACCTGGGTCACTCACGTTTGTGGTGTCGGAAAATGAGGTGCGTGCCTCATCGGCATATGATTTGGGGTATGGTCCTGGCAATGCCATTGATGTGGTCCATCAACGCGAGATCGTGTTTGTGCAGGAGAAGTTTTGGGTGGTGTTTGACCAGGTGACGGGAGAAGGTGAACACGCACTTGAATCGCGTTTTCACTTTTATCCGGGTGACGTGGTGATTGAAGGCTCACGTGCGATGACGCAGTATGATGATGCCAATGTGTTGTTGTGGTCGTCAACGGAATGGGAAGACATCCATGTCGAAAAAGGACAAGAGAACCCACGCAGCGGGTGGTATTCGGCAAGTTACAGTTTGATTGAACCCACACCGTGTTTGTCTTTGTCAAGCAAGGCTACGTTACCCTTTATATCGGCGACATTGTTGTTGCCCTATCGGGGTGTGAATGTGCCAGATGTTGCATTTGAAACAGATGGGAAGCGTGCAACTGTGCGCATGAGCGGTGATACTTTTGATGTGAAGACAACACTTGCGTGAGGAATTGTATACCATGCTTTTGGGATTGGAACATTTGGTTATCATTTGGTCGAGGGGCCAAGTGGCAAGGTTTGGCAGTTGAAACAAGCGTTGCATGTGTAAAGGGTTTGAATCACAAATAGAGGACAGATATCTCCCATATTTTTTAAAAGGCCGACCTGTTCTACAGGTTGGCCTTTTATTTTGTCTGGTATTGACCTGTGCGAATGATCTGAAGTATGTTTTAAAGATGCAGAGATTTTCCACACGATTTTATTTTAGGCGGTGAGGCCATGAATGAATTGACGGGTATTGAACGCATTGGCAATATTTTGAAACATGAACCGGTGGATCGCATTGGGTTGTTTGAACACTTCTGGGGCGATACGCTTAAGAAGTGGCAAGAGAGTGGGCATATTCGTGGTCAAGAAGATTTGGCCACCCATTTTGGGTTTGATATGGCCACGTGTGGGGCGTTTAATATGATGGCCGATTTGAACTTTGAGCCGCAGGTGATTGAAGAAACAGACGAGACCGTTTTAACGCGCGATGGCAATGGGGCACTTTTGCGACGACACAAATTACACAATGCTACCCCCGAACATGTGGATTTTGCGGTGAAAGAGCGGGGGGCGTGGGAAGGATTGGTGAAACCCCATTTGGTTCCCTCTCGTGAGCGCATTCGGTTTGAGGCGTATGAGCAGACCAAACGTCAGAGTCAAGAACACGATCGGTTTTTTTGCTGGGCAGGCGTGAATGTGTTTGAGCTGATGCACCCGGTGTGCGGGCACGAATATATGTTGATGGGAATGGCGTTGGATCCTGATTGGATTTCGGACATGGCCAATACCTATGCCGATTTGACCATTGGATTGATGGAGATTTTGTTTGCAGAATCTGGAATACCTGATGGCATTTGGTTTTATGAAGATATGGGATTTAAACAACATCCCTTTATGTCGCCCGATATGTATCAGGCGTTGATTCAACCAGCACATAAGAAGACCATTGATTTTGCCCACTCACAGGGTTTGCCTGTCATTATGCATTCGTGTGGATTTATTGAGCCATTATTGCCTCATGTGGTGGATGCGGGTATTGATTGTTTGCAGGTGCTGGAGGTAAAGGCAGGCATGGATTTGTTACGCATTGCCAAAAATTTCGGTGATCGTATTGCGCTTTGTGGGGGAATGGATGCACGCAATTTGGTGGCCAACGACCAAGATGCCATTTCTGTTGAATTGGAAGAGAAGATTTCAGCGGTCAAAGATCTGGCGGGATACATTTTACACTCGGATCATTCCATTCCGACAACGACGGATTATGAGACGTATCGCTTTTTTGTGGATAAGGGTTTGGCATTGGGCAGTTTTGAACAATGTGAGGTATTGGTATGACCTGTGCAGAACGTATAGAGTCTATTTTTAGAGGTGAGATGGTTGATCAGGTGCCGTTTGCACTCAAGGGGTGGCGGGTGCCGTCGTGTCAGGCCGAGCGTGAATTGCGCAACGCAGGCATGGGTATTATAGATGCGTGTTCGGTGTATCGCACGCACAGCCCCAATGTGTCGACAAAGACGATTCAGTATTCCGAAAATGGACAGGCTCTTCAGCGTACCATTGTAGAGACACCCGTTGGTGAGGTGACGTGGGTGAGTCGGCGCATGGCAGCAGAAAAAACCGAAGCGACAACCTGGCTGATTGAGCCGCCGTTTAAAGGGCCGGAAGATTATAAAGTGCTTCGGTTTATGGCGGAGGACAAAGTGTATGAACCGGCTTATGAGGGGTTTTTGAAAGCACAGGCTCAGATGGATGGTGATGCATTTTTTAAGACCTCGGCACCGGGTATGGCCCTGCATACCATCATGTATACGTTTATGGATGTGGAGATTTTTAGTATTGAATGGGCGGATCGCAGAGATGAATTGATTGCATTACATGAGGCCATGTCTAAAAATCAACGTGATATTTATGGTATTATTGCACAATCTCCTGCGTTGGTGGTACAGTGCGGTGGCAATTATGCGTCGGAGGTATTGGGCAAGCAGCGGTTTGTAGATTTTGTGCTGCCGCATTGGGAAGAGGTATGCGGTATTCTGCACGAAGGGGATAAATTGGTTGGGTGCCATTTGGATGCGAACAATAAACTGTGGGCCGAGGAGGTGGGTGCTTCCGATTTGGATTGGCTCGAAGCGTTTTCTCCGGCACCCGATACAGACATGACCGTTGCCGATGCGCGTGCTGTTTGGCCGGGCAAGACTCTGTTTATTAATTTTCCATCGGGATTGCATCTGGAATCACCCGAGGTGATTGCTGCACATACACGTCAGATTTTGAAGGATGCCGCACCAGGGGATCGATTTATTGTGGGCATTACAGAAAATGTGCCAGAGAACCGATGGCGAGAGAGTTTTCGCACCATTTTAGATACGTGCCATGAATATGGCCAATTGCCTATTGATGTGAGTCGATTCTAAACGGAAGAGAGAATGAGCCAAATGAATATGGACCGACCCCGTGGTATGGGGTCGGTTTTTTAATGGATGTATTGCTTGTGACCAAGCACAAGAAAGTATTATATTCGAGACATAAGTTGGGTCCCGAACATTGAAAGCTTTGCTATATATATAAGAGAAGAAAGGATGTTGAGAATGCCAACCAATGTTGTGTTCATTATGACAGATAATCAAGGCGCGTGGTCTTTGGGCTGTTATGGAAATCCGGATATTCGCACGCCCAATATTGATCGTTTGGCGTCTGAGGGGATGCGTTTTTCACAGGCCTATTGTGTGAATTCTGTGTGCTCACCCAGTCGGGCAACTTATTTTACGGGGTTAATTCCGTCACAACACGGGGTGCATTGTTATTTGGGAGGCGAAAAGCCCGATGCACAGATGGGACCTGGTGCGTATTCAACGGTAGCAGAATTTGATACGTTGTCGGGCACTTTGTCTGAGGCGGGATATAAATGTGGTTTGTCGGGCAAGTGGCATTTGGGAGACAGTTTGAAACCTCAGGAGGGGTTTACATATTGGTTTAATCGACCCAAGGGACACACGTCTATGTTTTATGATGATGAGCTGATTTGGGATGGTGAGGTGTATACGGAGCCGCGGTATACGACGGAAGTGATAACAGAACATGCGTTGGATTTTTTGGCAAATGCACGACAAGACCCATTCTTCCTCTATGTGGCGTACAATGGGCCTTATGGGTTGGGGCAATCTATGACCTCTGTGCATAAAAACAGGCATACCGACTTTTATGCGGGCAAAGAATTGGCAAGCTTTCCACGTGAAGATGTGCATCCGTGGTTGGTACACAATCGG
>JABIFK010000543.1 GCA_018650745.1 Candidatus Latescibacterota bacterium
ATACATCCAAATCTTATCCCGGCAAGGCCCACCCAGCAAACGATACACCGGCACACCATGGAGCTTGCCCGTAATATCCCACAAGGCCATATCAATGCCCGATATCGTATGCATCATCAAGCCACCGTTGCGCAGGTTTCGATGCGCACGAAACATACGCTGCCACAAGTGCTCCGTCCGAGTTGGATTCTCATTCAGAATCAACTGCCCCAACGAATCAGCAAGCGCACACGAAACATTTGTTTCCATATTGTTGATCTCACCCCAACCCGTAATCCCCATATTCGTTTCAACCTTGACATACGCCTTCAACCCAAGAGGGATCGCAGTGAGCCCAGTCACACGTATCGCACTCGCTCTATCTTCCCATTCGTCACGCATCTTAACATCCCTTGCAAAAGAATAAAAAAGCGAAATTAAAACACCGGCGCCGCAAACACATCCTCAAACGTACCATTGCCTTTCGCCCGCAAATACGCCAACTCATACGGCGATTCCCGCAACCGCGTCGGCCCATTGCGCACATCAATCCCCATATTCGCCACTTCTGGATAATGGCTATAAATCATCAACCGCCGAGGTCTCCCCGACACATTGGCCCGTGAGTTATGCACCAAAACCGTATGAAACAACATCACCGACCCCGCCGGACACAACACATCCTGTCCCCCATCAAAGTCAATCAATCCCTCTTTCACCTGTAATCCCAACGGCATCTTCTCATGTTCCAAATGCGCCTTATGTGACCCCGGCCAAACTCGCAACGGCCCCGAATCGGGTGTGCATTCATCCATACTAATCGCCGAAGAAATAATCGACTGGGGATAATTCTGCGCCGCATAATACGCCCAATCATTATGCACAGGAAACTGGTCCTCAATTTCAGGAGAATCAATATCCACTGCCTCAGGCAAAGGCTCCTTATAATTCAACTTCTCTTCCATCAATACAGGCACGTCATCCATCAATTGTGCCAAAGGATTCACCAACCGTTCATCACCCGAAACTTCTGCCAAATACAACGACAGGTCATTAATCGGCTGAATCTTACGCACCACCTGATACCCCGCCGAAACCCGCCGAATATCCAACCGACGACTCTTGCGAGCATTGCAAATTGAAGAGTTAATGGTCAATCCCAAAATAAAATCAGCCTCTTCCCGCATCTGAGATACTTCATCGGCATCAAACACGGCAGGCAAAATCAAATATCCTTCATTGTGAAACAGATCTATCTGCTCCTGCCTCAACTTAAAGCCCATCGCATCCTCTTTTCTAAGATTCTGTAAACAAAAAAACCAACATATCCAGAAACAAAAACACCTCCCCGTTTCCAAAAGAGGACCGAGGAGGATTCTATGCGACCACATCTTCAACCACCAGCGCACCCTCGCCAAAAACCACCGACCTAGACGCCAACTCATTTTTTCGTGTATTTACCGTTTCCGCATCCATATAAGACACACTAAATGCCCGACGAGACTGTTCGCTGCGATTCACATCTGAACTGTGCAACGTCCAATTGTGCAACAACGCCACCTCACCCGCCTCAAGCTCCAAAAACACCGCATCTTCAGCTTTGCAATGAACCTCTGCCATTTCAGGTGTTAAAAAACCCGACGGATGATCTGGATTAATCAAACCACCCTGATGACTCTTCGGAATAATCTGCACACACCCATTCTCCATTGTTGCTGGGTCCAACGCTGTATAAACCGTCAACAAGGGATCGCGATCCAATGTATTCCACCGATCCTGATGCCACGGCAAAATCGTACCCTTGTGAGCAGGTTTGTTCATAAACATAGATCGAAAAGAAGCAATACGCGTATCCGGCCCATAAATATGCGCACATATTTCCTTAAAAATAGGATCTTGCACATACTCCAAAAACAACGGATCAAACTCGAGCCCTTGAATCTTACGATAATTCAACGTCGGTGTTTTCAACCCATTGGTCTGTGGTCCAATATCACCATACTTGCCCGTATCACTGTCCAACTGCATCATAATACGGTCATAACCCACCCGGCTCTTGCCCAACATAATTTCATCAATGCGATCTTGCAGTCCTTGCAATTGTGTCTCATCGAGCAACTTGCCCAATTTCAAAAAACCTTCTTCATCATACTGTTCCCACTGCGCGTCTGTAATCGTCATCTTCCAATCCTCCATATCTAATTCATACACTAACTTATTCTTCCATCACACCAATAAGGTCGTCAAATCAAGTACAGAAATCAATAAAACTAATCAAGCACAGCGCACCATTCCCTTTGGCACTGCGTTTCATAATGGCATCGCATCTCGTAGGCCTATATATTGTGTGTGTCTACAAACGGTATTTGCGCTGTGCAGCCCCTCGCGGCACTTGAGCGAACGACTTTTTGCCCCACTTTTTAGTCGTTTAAAAAGTGGGCCGCCGGAGGCAACTAAAAACTAAAAAATCAATAAAGCGCTATCGATTTACCCTTTAAAATTCATAAACCTACATTCACTCTAAGGAGCAATCGTGCCCAAACAAAAACCAAACGTCGTATTTGTCATTACCGACGACCAAGGATATGGTGACCTCGGCTGCCATGGCAATGACATCATCCAAACACCCAACATCGACCACCTCTACACCGAAAGCACCCACTTCACCAACTACCATGTCGGCCCTACCTGCGCACCCACGCGCGCGGGCCTCCTCACCGGTCGCTACTGCAACTGCACCGGTGTCTGGCACACCATTGGTGGAAGATCTCTTTTACGCGCCGACGAAACCACCATCGCCGACTTCTTCAAAGCGGCCGGATATCGTACCGGCATGTTTGGCAAATGGCACTTGGGCGACAACTACCCCTTCCATCCGCATAACCGTGGTTTTGACGAAGCCCTCTACCACGGCGGCGGCGGTGTGCACCAAACGCCCGACTATTGGGGCAACTCTTATTTCAACGACACCTACTTCCGCAACGGCGAACCCGAGTCTTTTCGTGGGTACTGCACCGACATCTGGTTCGACGAGGCCATGAAATTTATTGAGAGATCTGACGATGAGCCATTCTTTTGTTATGTGCCTACCAATGCACCCCACAGCCCCTTCAATGTACCCGATCCTTATCGCGAACTCTACAACAGCGACGACATTCCTGAACAGCGCAAACGCTTCTACGGCATGATCACCAACATCGACGATAATTTTGGTCGGCTCTGTCAGCAATTGCGAGACCTGGAACTCGAAGATGACACCATTCTCGTGTTCATGAGCGACAACGGCCAGACCGGCGTGGGCGAGCAGGTTCCCGACATGTTCAAC
>JABIFK010000546.1 GCA_018650745.1 Candidatus Latescibacterota bacterium
TCTCTTCATTTGACATGCCCGCGTGCACAATACCCTTTGCCAGCGCATCCAAATCGTGAAAATCAAAAGTACGATCCGTCGTTACCTTCATAACAGCCCCAACATACTGCGTTGCGTATCTGTAAATTCTATCAAATGTTGCAACGTCAAATGATCCTCAGCTTTGAAAACTTCCTCCGTATCACGACAAATAGGCAAGATAGGCAGCCCTAATTTTGACAGATACAGCTTTGCTGAAGATTTGTATTTGTGCCCCGCAACCTTATTGGCCACACTTAAAAAGCGTTGCACATCAGCAGCGAGTTCGGGTTCGTTTTCAAAGTAATGGCAGATCCAAGCAAACAGATCCGGATAGAAATTCGCTGCTGTGCCACAATATCCATCTCCGCCAGCCAAGAGAGAATCCAACAAGGTGGGGGTATTGGCATTGAAGAATTTTAAAGACGTGCCCTCAATGGCTTCTAACTTAGGACGGATCAAATCCATATCACACGATGTATCTTTAATAAAACAAAAACGCTCCGTTGACGCACACCAGCCCAACAACTCTGCTGACAACAACCGATGATAAGGTCCGGGGCATTCGTACATCCCAATTGAAATATCACCCGTCAACGTGAGCAACCGTTCCATTTCACGCTGCCAGTCGGCATCCGATGCCTCTTCTGGCACAATTTGGCAGACCAAAGCAACAACCGCATCCACACCCGTTTCTGCCGTTTTGATCACCGTTTCCGCCTGCAAATCCATCGCACCACCAAACGTACCCGAAGCCACCACGGGCACACGCCCATTGACCTTTTTGACCACCCTACGCGCAAGGGCATATCGCTCACCTTCGGTCAAGTGATACATCTCACTTGAAGCACAGACAGCAAACAAACCCGCCACGCCCGACTCAATGTACCAATCGGTCAACACATCAACACCGTCCCAATCTATTGCACCATCGGCCGTAAATGGTGTCAGCATCACAGGCCAAACCCCTTTGGGCAGGTCTACCATTTCTATTCTCCCTTGTGGCTATTCGCCATGCATTCTAATTATATTTTTCAAACAGTATCGGAACCGTGCCATTCAAAAATTCCTCCAAGTTAGTATATCCATCCCCATCAGCATCTTTTGAATGATCTTCACCATCTTCAGCATCTAACTTATGCAGTTTTTCCCACCGATCGGGCATACCATCTCCATCCCTATCAGAAAACGAGCGCCCCGATTCATATGTCGGCCACCCGCCTACATCCTTTTGGGAGTTAATAATACGGCCCTCTCCCTTTTCAAGTTCAGCCATAATCCGTCTATCCACCGCATCACGCATCTGCAAACTGACACCCGCAAAACGCAACACGTCAAAATACATTTCTTTTGTTTTTTCCTTTAGAACGGGTGCAACAGCAATGGGTTGTGTAAGTTTATAATCGTCCAACCCAAATATCCAATTCCACCACCCACGGCCTTCAATCAATACCCAATCATCCCAACCCTGTTCAACACCTTCCAAAATATTATCAGAGGCGTATATCAATGAGGTTTGCCCACCAATTTGGAAGATGTAATCTTTGCCCGTTGTCGATGGCCCTGGTTTGTAATAATTACCCACCAAATTCATCCTTACCGAGTCGGCCCGACTATAGCCCGGCATACTTTTCCAGTTGTAAATCACATTGTGCTGAAAATCTAAAAGACCACTCTTATCGCCATAAGTTCCTGGCCTCGGAACGCGAGTCGTATGGTGCGCATACAAGTTGTGATGAAAAGACACCCGTCCATCGGTCCGAATCAGAGACCCATATCCGTGTGCGCCTTTTTTGTGTACCGATTGGTTCAAGCTCTCGGCAATCATACACCATTGCACCGTAATACGATCTGTTCCAACGCCCGTCACCGACAAAGTCTCATCCGTTCCCCAACTGGCAGAGCAATGATCTAAAATCACATTTTGCGACTTATTAATCGATATGGCGTCCAACTCTTCGCCCATTTCATCACCCGGTCTCACACGTAAATATCGGATCACGACATCGTGCGTCTCACGAATCTGAAGACCGTAGTTTTTCAAACAAATGCCCTGCCAAGGCGCGATTTGCCCAGCCAATGTCAGGTAGGGATTTCGAACCACCAATGGCGCTTTTAATTCGATGATCCCGCCCACCTTAAACAAGACCATGCGGGGGCCTTCAGCCTCTATAGCGGCACGCAAACTGCCTTCAATAGGTGTTTCCCCTTTGCCATAGTCTTCAAGTGTGGTGACCAAAAATAACGCGCCACCACGCCCACCAATGGCATAAGCCCCAAAACCTTGCGCGTCAGGAAATGCTTTGACCTTCTGCGCTTCGCTGCTATGGCAGAACACAAGCCATATCGTTATAAAAACAAGCGTGTTTTGAACAAACACAAAGATTCGTGTCTTTCTTTTTACGTCTCTCATCA
>JABIFK010000552.1 GCA_018650745.1 Candidatus Latescibacterota bacterium
AATCCAATTGAAAGGCTTGTATGACTTGGGCAGAGGTGACATTGCGAATTCGGAGGTTGTTGGACGATGATGGTTCTGGACAACCACGTATTGGGCGGGATGTGTTTGATGAGTTCTCGCGACTGTTGCGTGTGCACATGCCTGAGGTGATTGCACATCCACCACTGGTTCTGGCGTGTGATAAATCGGTTGTTGTTGCAAAACTGAGTCAGGGCGAAGGTCTTGATGCGGCATCTTTGGGATTGCTGGATGCTGTGTATCGGGTGTTGTCTGATACGGGGGATGTGGCTCCGCTTGAGGCTGTTGTTTCTGAACCCAAGCGCAAAGTAAACAAGTTGAAGTCTTTGGCCGATTGTTTGAGCGAAATATGTGAACAGTTTTTCAATTGTTCTGTGTCTTATTCTTTTGAAACCCAACCCGATTGGTTGCGAAGTGTGCCTGATCGGGGTGTTTATGATGCGGTATGGAAGGATGTGTCGGCGGTGTATGCGGTATTGGTGGATGATCGATGGACTTTAACGGATCGTTTGGAAGAATTCGCTGCGGAATTGAAGGGGGGACGACAGCGGGTAGATATTTGGTTTGAGGCACCGTTGAATTGCATGGTGGAGTTTGATGAGACACAGCATTTCAACCCCTTTCGACTGAAGACGTTGCAAGCTTGGGATGGGTATGCCCAGTGTTCATTCGACTATGACCATTATCTGCCTTTGACTGAGGCGACAACCATTCCTGCTGGAGAAACGCCATTCCAACGGTTGAAGAATTTTGATCCGCTGTTTCCTCCAATGTTGGATGGGGAAGCACAAGACAATCGCATTCGGCAGCGGGCGTTTCGGGATTTTCTGAAAGATATCACACCCTTGGTGATGCCAAAGGTGAACCCGACGATTCGAATGAGCTATATGACTACGAATGGGAGAATTAGAGATTTCACTGGTGAGGATTTTGAATCGGTTGAAGCGTATATCAGACAGGGCGGATTTTTGGAGCGTATGCAGTTGATGCCCTGTTCTGACATTTGATCATTACTTATAGGCTTTGATCGATTCAATGGTTGTAGTCGAAATAGGGTGATGGGTGGTCCTTCCATTTTGCTATTGTTGGGGTTTGGTGTAGATTTATATGTGTTGGTTTTTAATGACGTGCTTGTCGATGTCACTTGGTTGTTTTCTGCTGGGGTGATAAAAACGAGCTATTGGTTTGGAACTTGAAAGGATGTTGTTGTGGGATTGCGAGAGGGTCGGTGGTTTAATGAATCGTAGAAAACGGTTGTTGTTGCAGGTGAGTTTTATTTTGATTGGTGGATTTTTTACAACGAGTTTGGTGAGTTATGTGATGGCGCGGTCTTCGCTGCGCGATCAAATTGTATTGCGTTCTCTGCCCTTGACGAGTGACAATGTTTATTCTGAGATTCAACGGGACTTGCTGAAGCCCATTTTTTTGTCTTCTTTGATGGCGAATGATACGTTTTTGCGCGATTGGGTGATTCAGGGCGAAAACAATCAGCAAGATATCCAGCGGTACCTCAAAGAAATGATGGTGAAATACAATACGTTTACCAGTTTTTTTGTATCGGACAAGACCCGTATTTATTACCACGCAGATGGTATTTTGAAAACGGTAAAAGAAGGCGAACCCAGAGATGCATGGTATTTTCGAGTAAGAGAACTGGAGACGGATTATGAGATTAATGTGGATCCTGATATGGCCAATCAGGATGCGTTGACGATTTTTATCAACCACAGGGCATATGATTATGATGGCGAGTATATGGGGGCTATTGGGGTGGGCTTGACGATTCGGGCGGTGCTGGATTTGATTGCGGAATACCAAGAAAAATACAAGAGCAATATCTATTTTATAGATGCCAAGGGTGATATCATTTTGCACAATGCAGATTTGCCCCAAAGTGTTGATCGCATTGGCAAGCTTGTTGGATCGGACACTGTTTTAGTATCTATGGTGACTTCGAGTGGGGACCAGTTTCAATATGAGCGGAATGGGCAGGTGGCGCACTTGCGCACCCGTTTTGTACCAGAATTGAATTGGTATTTGTTGGTGGAGCAGATGGAAGGGCAGGCGGTTAGTAGCATTTTTGATACATTGGTTTTGAACTTGGTGGTGTGTGTGTTGATTACGGGTGTTGTGATTGTGCTTACGGGGTTTACCATTCACTCGTTTCAAAAAACCACTCAAAGGCAACAAACTGAGATTGAGGAACAACACGAAGAATTATCTGAGAAAAATGTGCGTTTGGAAAAGGCATTGGGTGAAGTGAAGCAACTGAGCGGGTTGTTGCCTATTTGTGCGTCGTGCAAGAACATCCGCGATGACGAAGGCAAATGGCAGCCACTTGAACCGTATATTCAAGCGCGCACCAGTGCCGATTTTACACATGGGATTTGTCCGGAATGTGTGCACGAGCTTTATCCAGACTTTACCAAGCGTCGTAAAAATGGTGATGATGCGCCACCTACTTAATGGATGGATCAAAAAAAATACTGCGAGAAAAAACTCACGGTATTTTTTTATCTATGTTATACGCATATCGATTGAGGCGGGGTATCCTTGTGTCGGTATTATCACATCATTCGAGACACGGGTTCCGTTGAAATTATGTCACTTTTTTGTTGAGATGATAAATTGGGGTTATGTGCCAGAGCAAAAACAATTGGTGCTGATTGGGAGTAGGATATTACGATGATTGAGCAGATAAGAGATACCCTTCGTTTTGTGGGTGCGCAACTGAAAAAAGCGGGAAAGATTCTGGCAGATGTTGGGGTAAAACCTCCTGAGAATGCGTGTCAGAAGCACTTGGGGATGGTTACGAATGCGGTGGGGAATGTCTTGCTTGTGTTGGTGCTTGGGTTTTTGCTTCGCACGGTGATTTGGAGCTGGTTGCTTTTTGCTGTTTCTTTGTTTGCGCAAAATGTCGCGTATGGCGTTATTGGAATGTGTGTATTGGCCGGCGGTACAGCCCTCTTTATTCGGGTATTTATACAAGGTGTTGGTCTTGTGAAGGCGTATTACTTATTTGCGTTGTATGGTGCTATTCGCGGGTATATGAGTTTTTATAAGGTGCTGCACATGCCGGAGGCGCACGGGGACTTTTGGATTGCTTTCAAGGAATTAATTGGCGTACTTTGACCTGACTTGTTCAATAATTTTTTTAACAAACGGTTGATTGAATAAAGAGGAGGTAGATACTTGAGTAATGGATCTGAGGTTTCTGGTCATTCGCTGTGGGACATTTTACTTGAGGAACCTTTTCGTGTTTTTTTTCCTATTGGTGCGTTAGGCGGTTTTGGTGGGGCCTTTCTTTGGTTGGGTCCGTATATGGATTTGGGGCTTCCCTCTGGCGAGCTGTATCACGGATTGCTTCAGGTCCAGGGGTTTGTGATGGCGTTTGCGGTTGGTTTCTTGATGACCGTTTTGCCTCGGTTTATGGAAACCGATGGTTGTAAAGGTTGGGAGATTGGCCTGGGCGTGGTGCTTTTGGTTGGCAGTATGGTTGCTCTGTTCTTGGGGGATTTGGAAGTGGGCGAGTTTGGTTTTTTGGCGTTGCTTGTTCATTTGATGGTCTTTGCGTTTCGTCGATTTGTCGTGCGCAACGATAATCCGCCTGCGCCTTTTGTTTTGGTGGGATTTGGTTTGTTGTGTGGCGTGGCTGGTGTGGGTTTGTTGCTTTACCCACTGCCATATTTTAATCGTTTGGGCCAGAACTTATTAGAGCAAGGGATGTTCTTGGCTTTTGTCATGGCTGTGGGCAGTTATTTGGGCCCGAGATTATTATACGGTGTCAAAGGGTTTCCTGAAACGGAAGGACCTGTATTTCGTAAGCAACTTTGGATGTATACAGCTGTGGGTTCTTTGCTTCTGCTCAGTTTTTTTGTTGAGGCGGGTGGGCTACCTGTCATTGGGCGCTTGTTGCGTGCTTTGGTTGTTACCCTTCAATTGTTGGTGGAGATTCGTATCTATCGACGGCCACACACGGGGTATTGGCATTTGTATTTGATGTGGTTTTCTTTTTGGTGTGTTTTGCTTGGGCTTTGGCTGGCGAGTTTGTTTCCTGCTTATGAGATGACAATGTTGCACATCACTTTTGTGGGTGGTTTTGGTTTGTTGACCATTATGATTGGCAGTCGGGTGATTACGGGTCATTGTGATGTCAAAGATTTATGGTTGCAAAGCGCTTGGCAACTTGGGGTGCCTGGGGTCTTGATATTGCTTGCTGTTGTGGCGCGATTGGTCGCTGGTTTCAATTCTGAGACCTATGCCATATTTCTGGTTTGTGGTGTGTGCTTGTGGCTTTTGGCGATGCTGGTGTGGGGGATGCTGTTTGTGCCCAGAGCGCATCCTCGCAATGTTGCACCCGACGATTGATGGTCAAGTAAATCGTTTGGGCACAGAATCTGCTGGACTTATTTTTAGGAAGTGGGTATTATGAAAACGGATGTCCGTTGCTTGATGATTCTTTAAATTTTATCACATCCCGAAGTCACTTTATATGAAAACCGCTTTTAAAAATGAGTTTCTGTTTGTTTGGTTGCTTGTCTATTTGTCAGTAGCTCAGATAGCATTTGGGCAATTTGTGCTTTGTATTGAAGATGACGGGCATGTTTCCATTGAAGCTGGGTCATGTGATTGTCACAGTAAGTCTGCCGCAACTTTTTTGGCCGTTTCAATGGACAATGCAGAAACGCATTCTTGTGGGCCTTGTTGGGATATTATTACTGAAATTGATACGGCCAGAATGGCCACCCAAGAACGTCAGTCGCCTCATTTGTTGGCCACTATTCCCGCACACCCCAAAGCACGAAGCCAGCGTCTATATCTGGATTATTCGAAAACTTCCTCACGTGTTCTACGTTATAATTTTCCGTCTCATCCCTCCACGTCTACAACGATCCTCCTGATTTAATCTTCCAAAATATACAATATGCTAAGGTGTTCATGCAGACGGTTTGTGCATTAATGTACAAGTCTGTCTGGTATGTCATGTCTGTTTTTTTGGAGGCCTTGATGTTTATTCCTATATCAAAATGGGCGGGTTTTACGTGCCTGATTCTTTCTGCCCTATCTGTAAATGCTGAATCTCTCACGCGGGCAGATGCCCTGCAAATTGCGCTTAGAGATAACCCAGACCTCATGGTGGCTCGAGCTTCGTGGCAAGCTGAGAAAGCCCGTGCGCTTCAAACTTGGGCATTGCCGCCCCCTGAACTGGAATTAGAATATGAAGGTATGCCAGGAATCTTCAAATTTGGCCAGCATGTCCAACGCACCGTAGGGTTATCACAACAAGTAGCATTTCCTGTAACCTGGTGGCAACGGCATCAGGCAGCCCAACACTTGGCAGATGCTGTTTATTTGTCTGTTTATGAAGTGACACGCTTGAATATCGCACGAGACATTTGTTTGGCTTATGATCGGGCACTGGCAGATCAACAAATTTTGCACTTGGCAGAAAAGCATGTGCAACTCTCGGAAGAATTTTTCGAACGCGCTCAAACACGATTTGATGCGGGCGATATTCCGAAACTGGATGTTATGCGTGCAGAAGTGGCCTTTGTTCGTTTACAAAGCAAATTGACAGTGGCGAAAAACACGCTCTCTGTTTCGCGATCAAAAATCAATGTCTTGTTGGGCAAATTGCCCCAGGTGGCATGGGTGTTGGCAGACAGTCTGAGCTATGTGCCTGCTTCGTTTGATCTTGATCATTTATCGGCAGAGGCTTTGCGTCTCCGGCGGGACTTACGTGCGACAACCCATACCCTTCAAAGCGCAAAAGCAAGGCAAAGTGCTGCCAAATTATCATTTTTACCGGATGTATCTTTCCATATTGCACGACAGACCACATTGGGTTCGACTGGGCCTTTGAAATCCTGGCGCACTGGGTTTGTTTTTGAACTCCCTTTGTGGTCTATGTTTGAACAGCGCGGTAAAATCGTTGAAACATCTGCGCAATACAAAAAGGCCATGGCCAAGACGGAACAGATCAAGCTGCGTGTATTGCAAGAGGTTCATACGGCTTACATTGCTTTTCAAGCTACGGCGCAGCGCATGACTCTGATGCAAGAGCGTATTCGCCCTACGGCAGAGCGGGCATATTCGATGGCGCGTCAGAGCTATGATGTGGGAGAAGTATCTTATTTAGATTTGTTGGACGTACAACGAGATGTAATTGAAATTGGCATTGAATATTTAGAAACTCTTTTTGCTTACCGCTCGGCGCAGGCAAAACTTTTTCATGCGGTTGGGAAAGCCCCTGCTTCATTAAACACTGGAAACTCAAAGTAGCTCATTACGACAAAGGATAATGTCATGAGAGATTTTAAACTGTTTCATCGATTTCGATTGCTTGTGGTTTTGGGGCTTGGCATCACTGGTTTTGTGTTTCAAAGCTGCGGTGAACAGCCCAAAGAGGAACATGCGCACGAACACGCCGCGGGCGAGGGTATGATTGCAAAGGTTGCACATACCCACAAAAAGGCTGGTGAGACTTGCTTTATTTGTGATCCAAGTAAACGCGACAAAGGGCGGTTATGGTGTAAAGAACATGGGTGTTATGAAGATCGGTGCTGGTTGTGTCATCCAGAACTTGAAGACAAGGCACGTCCTTTTTGTAATGAACATCTTCTATATGAAGATGAGTGCCACCTCTGTCGGCCAGAACTCAAGAAAAAAACTACCACACCCAAAACGTCAGAGCACACAGAAGATGAACACGACGTATTTGCGGCGTCGGCTTCATCTTCGCCAGAATTGTTTTGCAATGAGCATGGTGTGCCTGAGATAGCAT
>JABIFK010000505.1 GCA_018650745.1 Candidatus Latescibacterota bacterium
AACCGGGTATGGGAAGGTTGTACCGCGGAGATATCAATACCTGTTATATCCTAAGTTTCGTCGGTCTCCTCATTGTGGTGATTGCCTGCATCAACTTTATGAACTTAACCACTGCCCGGTCTACCCGAAGGATGCGCGAAGTGGGCATGCGCAAGGTCGTGGGTGCCAAACGTGCCCAGCTCATCTACCAATTTTTGGGTGAATCGATCTTATTGTCCACCCTATCTCTCTTCCTTTCAATGGGCATTACAGAGTTAACATTACCCATGCTCAATGCGTTTTTGAATATACAACTCTCTCTCAACATGGCGGTCTTGCCCATATTGCTGGCGCTTGCCATAGGCGTGGGCGTATTAGCAGGCAGCTATCCCGCATTTTTCCTCTCGTCTTTCAAACCAAACGCTGTCCTGAAAGCCATGCACAATAACAAAGGGGGGCACACTCTTGTACGCAAGGCTTTGGTGGTAGTTCAGTTTGCCATTTCAATCATCTTAATCGTGGGCACGCTGGTCGTTTTTCAACAAACAGAATATATGCGCACCAAAAATCCTGGATATAATCAGGATGCGCTCGTGATGATCTACCCTAAGGGATACCAATTTGACGCAATGAAAATGGAGCTTTTGCGACACGCTGGCGTACACAAAATAACCATAACAAGCTCAGCAGTGGGTCTGGAACATGAAGTAAATCAGCGACAGGTTAAAGCCGATGGTTTAAGCGAACCAGTGAACGTTCAAAGTCAAAATGCTGATCACGATTTTCTCGACACGCTCGAAATACCCTTGTTGTCAGGCAGAAACTTCTTGCCCCAAAATCGCGTTGTTTACCCCTATGCCACACCACCACATTCACATGAGGTGCTGCTTAGCGAAACTGCAGCCCAACAACTTGGCGTCGAACCCGGTGATCCAATAGAATTTGGCGATGAGGGTACCCCAATTGTCGTCGTTGGCATTTTCAAAGATTTTCATAATCGCTCATTGCACCACGCAATTCGTCCACTGATGCTCGTCAACTCGGTCATAAAAGAACAACACCGCTTTACGATGCGCGTTCAAACCCAAGATCTGCCCAATATCATGGCACACATAGAAACCGTGTGGAACAAATTCGACCCCCAACGTCAATTTAAATTCGTTTTTTTAGATGCATATCGTGATCTTTTCTACCGCACCGAACTCAAACAACGCCAATTATACGTTGTTACCGCAGGCCTGGCCATTGCCATTGCCTGTTTGGGATTGCTCGGTCTCATCGCTTACACCGCCGAAACCCGTACCAAAGAGATCGGCATCCGCAAAGTGTTGGGTGCAACAGAAACGAGTATTGTGAGTTTGTTGACAAAAGAATTTTTATTACTGGTTACAGTAGCCAGCTTGCTTGCGTATCCAATCGCCTACTACACCATGAATGACTGGCTCCAAAATTTCGCCTATCGCATTGACCTAAGCCCCGTCCACTTCGTCGTCAGCACAGGTGTGGCATTGGTGGTCACATTCATCACCATTGCATACCAAGCACTCAAAGCAGCCCGAGCAAACCCAATAGAAGCACTCAGATATGAATAAACCCATCCCGCACTCGGTCTAACCATCACCGCCTTTCATCCCCTTTAGGGGACCGAGGGGTGCCTTTAAAAGGTTCTCAAATGTTCAAAAACTACATCACCGTCGCCATCCGCAACCTCGCACGCCACAAAGCCTACACCTTCATCAACATCATCGGTCTCGCAATCGGCCTCACGTGCAGCACGCTGATCCTCCTCTATCTCCAACACGAATTCAGCTATAACAGCCACCACAGCAAAGCCGACCGTATTCATCGCGTCATCGCAGAACAACAGCTGTCCAATGGAGACATCTCCCACCCTTATGGTGTTCAAGGTCCTGTTGCATCTGCATTGGCAGAAGACTTTCCCGAAATTGAACGCACGACACGGTTTTATCAACGGCCTGTAGCTATTCGCGTAGAAAACAAACTGCATCTTAGAAATGGTGTGATAATGGCCGATCAAGAATTCTTCAACATTTTCGACTACCCCCTCATTGAAGGCAATGCACAAACAGGTTTGCAAACCCCATATTCTATCTTCATCACAGAAACATTAGCACACAAAGTGTTTGGCAATGAAAGCCCCATGAACAAAACCATCACTTTAGAAAGCAAATGGTTTGACAACACCTATACCATCACAGGCATCCTCAAAGACATACCCGCAACCAGTTCACGAGAACTTGCGCCTGCCCTCATCACAACGACGTTCCCATCTAAAAATCCAGAGTATATAAGCGCAGTGCAGACCAACTGGAATAGGTTTTTCACCTCGTTCACGTACATACTCATCAAACCAAATGCATCGGTTGATGCCCTAACAAAAAAAATGCCGGACTTTGTAAGCCGGCACATAGACAAGGAAATTGCTCAAAACCCCCGTTACAAACTCATGCCGCTCAAGCAACTGTATCTCCAAGGAGCCGACTATAATATTCCGGGGAACAATGGAGATATCAACGCCTGCTACGCATTTGGCCTAATCGGCCTGTTCATTCTCATTGTCGCCTGTATCAATTTCATGAACCTATCCACAGCCCGATCTGCCCGAAGAATGCGCGAAGTGGGCATGCGCAAAGTCGTGGGTGCCAAACGCACACAACTGATCTATCAGTTCTTAGGCGAGTCCATTTTGTTATCTGCCTGTGCGCTCATTCTATCTTTGGGCCTTACCGAACTCACCTTGCCCCATCTCAATGGGTTTATGGGCATACAGCTCTCACTAAGCGCAGGTCTTTTACCTCTGTTAGTCGTTCTTGCCATCGGGGTTGGTTTGTTATCTGGCAGTTATCCGGCCTTATTTCTCTCATCTTTCAAACCAACAGCAGTGCTCACAAAAGCGCCAGTAAGCAAAGGCCGCCACGCCCTTGTCCGCAAAGGATTGGTCGTCGTCCAATTTGCCATCTCAATGATTCTTATTGCCGCCACCATCATCGTCTCTGAACAAACTGAATACATGCGCAAATCAGATTTAGGTTTTAACTCAGAAACCCTTGTCGAAATGAGAGGGTTATGGGGTGTAAAAGCACAATCCGAAGCGATGAAATCTCAATACCTACAACATGCGGGTGTACACCAAGTCACAATGATGCACCGACCAGTAGGCAACGAAACGAATACAGACACCCGATTCGTTTCTGCCCAAGGTTTACAAAGTCCCATAAGAGTCCATTTTGCACTGACCGACCATGATTTTATCAAGACGTACCAAATCCCCCTGCAATCAGGTCGCAATTTTGCACCACAAGATTATGCAGCATTCGAATCTTGGGATTTTCGCAACGCACGCACAGTATTAATCAATGAAACAGCAGCCAAACAACTAAACGTCCAAGTAGGAGACCACATCGAATTCACAGGCGCATCACGCGAAGTCATTGGCATCTTCCAAGACTTTCACAACCAATCCCTACACAAAGCCATTCGCCCACTCATGCTCCTTCATTCACGAAATGACCTACAGGTCTTCATGACCCTGCGCGTCAACACCAAAAACCTACCCGACGTCATGGCCCATTTAGAAGCCGTCTGGAAAAAATTCCACCCAGACCGCCCCTCCCAATTTGTATTCGTCAACGATTCATTTGACCAACAATACCAAGCCGAAATAAAACAGCGACAACTCTATGCCGTTTGCTCCGGCCTGGCAATCGCCATCGCCTGTCTCGGCCTCATCGGTCTCATCGCCTACACCGCCGAAGTGCGCACCAAAGAAATTGGCATCCGCAAAGTCTTAGGCGCAACAGAAGGTAGCATCGTAAATTTATTAACAAAGGAGTTCATCATCCTTGTCGCCTTAGCCAGTCTACTCGCGTGGCCCATTGCCTACTACACCATGAACGACTGGCTCCAAAACTTCGCCTATCGCATCACCCTCAGCCCTACCTACTTCATCATCAGCACAATCACAGCACTCATCATCACCCTCATCACCATCGCCTATCAAGCCCTAAAAGCCGCCCGAGCAAATCCCATCGAAGCATTGCGCTATGAATGACAGAAATTCACAATCATCCACGCACTACTTTACCTGCGATTTATTGACACCGTAAAAAAAAATGGCTATCTTTACCCAGATTTTAAAATCCTAATTGGATGTTCAATAATAAAAGAGAAACGCTATGATGCCTTTAGAAGAAAAAGTCAAAACATTAACGCCCGAACTTCAACAAGAGGTTGAGCGATATATTGACCAGTTAATAAATCATAATCAGCACAAAACAACCCAACCACTGAAACAAGATTGGGCAGGTATACTAAAAAAACATAAACATCAGTTTACGTCTTTAGAGCTTCAAAAAAAAGCGCTTGAGTGGCGAAACCCTTAATATGTACCTAATCGACACAAACGTGTGGCTTGAACGGCTATTAGATCAAGAGCGATCCGAGGAAGTTGGCACATTCCTCAATACAATTCCCTCAAACCAGCTTTTCATTACTGACTTTGCCTTCCATTCTATTGCCCTAATCCTCACGCGTCTCAACCAACCAGACGGTCTGCGTAAATTCATTCAAGACATCTTCACACAAGGTGCTGTATCTCTTCTGCATTCAAATCCAAGCAATATTGAGCCTATACTTAAGATTATCCAAAACTTTGAGCTGGATTTTGACGATGCTTATCAATATGCACTTGCAGAACATCATAATTTGATTCTTGTGAGTTTTGATCATCATTTTGACCGCACAACACGCGGTAAAAAAACACCTGCTCAAGTTGTGGAAAGCCTGGAACCAGATGATACACCCCCAGAAGCCAAAACCGAAGAACCACCCTCTCCAGCAGATAATTAAAAAAAGCGACTGTCCGAAAGACAGCCGCTTTTTTCATTTATTAACCGAATCAACCCCCTCGCCTTTCATCCCCTTCAGGGGACCGAGGGGTGCCCTTACTCTTTCCGCCCATACTGACGAATAAAGTCATCCGTCATCTGACGCGCCTGATCATCACTAAACTGCTTAGGCGGTGACTTCATAAAATAAGACGAAGGCGCCAACAACGGCCCTTTAATCCCGTGCTCAAGTGCAAGCTTACAACACCGCACCGCATCAATCACCACACCCGCCGAGTTCGGCGAATCCCAAACTTCCAACTTCATCTCCAAATTCAAAGGCACACCACCAAACGTCTCGCCTTCCATCCGAATCTGACACCACTTGCGGTCTTCCAACCAAGGAATATGATCACTCGGCCCCACATGCACATTGTCTTCACCCATATCATAATCAAGTTGCGACGTCACTGCTTGTGTTTTACTGATCTTTTTAGACTCCAACCGCTCACGCTCCAACATATTGTAAAAATCCGTATTGCCACCAAAATTCAACTGATACGTATGATTCAACTTCACACCCCGCTCACGAAACAAACGCGTCAACACACGGTGTGTAATCGTTGCACCCACTTGTGATTTAATGTCATCACCAATCATTGGTAACCCACGTTTTTCAAACCGCTCGGGCCAATGTCCTGTGCTCGCAATAAACACAGGCACACAATTCACAAACGCACACCCAGCTTGCAAAATTTGCTCCACGTACCATTTCGTCGCTTCTTCACTGCCCACGGGCAAATAATTCACCACCACATCGGTTTGTGTCATCTTCAACACCTCAGCCACATCCACCGTATCCCCATCGGCCTTCTCTATCACCTGAGACAAATACTTGCCCAAACCATCGTGTGTCATCCCACGATGCACAGGCACATCCAAATGTGGCACGTCGGCAAACTTAATCGTATTGTTTGGGTGCGCAGCAATTGCCTCGCTCAAATCTTTGCCCACCTTTTCTTTGGCAATATCAAACGCCGCCGAAAACTCAATATCCCGCACATGCAACCCACCCAAATTGGGGTGCATCAACCCCGGAATGAATTCATCTTCTTTTGCATCTTTGTAATACTCAACACCTTGCACCAACGATGATGCACAATTCCCCACGCCAATAATGGCAACACGAACCTTGCGACCCATATCAAACCTCCTGATAAATCTAATTGCAAAATCACGCAGACCCACACAATAAAACCATCTGCAAGTCCACGCCTTAATCACTGTCGAGGGTAAATTTCTGCAATTAATACTTATCAGACAAATCAATAATTACTATATTATCTATAGCTAAATTCTATAACTTGAAACCACCAATGCTTTTCCTCCCTCTTCCCACGTGTGGGAGAGGGATCGAGGGTGAGGGCCACTTGCCTATGAACCTCCACCATCTCCGCTACTTCCTATCCGTCGCCCAAACCGGCAGCTTCAGCCAAGCCGCCCGCGACCAACACGTCACACAACCCACAGTGAGCAGTGGCATCTCCGAGCTTGAAAAAACACTCGGCGTCAAACTCTTCAACCGAGGCAGTCGCCATGTCGATCTCACTATCGAAGGCCGCACCCTCGTCTCATACGCCATGCAAGTCCAAGACCTCGTAGACGAAGCCTCCGACCGTTTGCTTCGCCGCGACATCGCACCCGGCGAAGGCTTCCAGTTTGGTGCCATCGATGCCGCCGTCACCTACCTTCTGCCCGACATCCTCAAAACCTACATGCACGAACATCCCCAGGTCGCCCTCTCCGTCCAAGTCGCCCCATCCCGCTACCTCGTCGACGACCTCCTCATGAACCGCTCCGAGTTCGCCGTCATCTCTCTCCC
>JABIFK010000555.1 GCA_018650745.1 Candidatus Latescibacterota bacterium
GAAGTTCCTCTTCAAACGCACCCAAGAACCCATTGCACCCAGCTGGAATGCATCACCAGATTTTGATCCAAACTTC
This sequence comes from Candidatus Latescibacterota bacterium, assembly GCA_018650745.1. GTDB lineage: Bacteria > Latescibacterota > UBA2968 > UBA2968 > UBA2968 > JABIFK01. The sequence goes on from JABIFK010000555.1 coordinate 77, forward strand.
GATACCTTGCCTCAACGCTTAAAACCCGATCATCCGTCCAACGCCTTATTACAACACCCCCTCGTCTGGGACTTTATGTGGCGATGGATGCGCGGTGAAACCTTACCTGATTGGGAAAGTGATACATCCGTCTCAATAGACGATACACTGAAGAATTTATTAGGCACAAATCATGTTGCAGCGCTGGACGCGACTTATTCACTCGGCAAAATGGGCAAACACGCCGTACCCGCACTGATGGACGTGTTACTGGGTGACCAAGAAGACATACGTGAAAAAATCCCCGCTGCATTATCCGCCACCGGAAGCCATGCAGTAGATGCCCTTGCAAACGCATTAACACATTCAGATGATTGGATACGCGCAACCGCCGCAGACACATTGGCCGATATCGGGTTACCAGCTATAGATGCATTGCCCAACATTCGGAAAGCACTAACAGATGACAATGACTGGGTGCGTCACAATGCCGCAAATGCATTGGCCATCTGGGGCAAGTCAGCAGATGCTGCCCAAAGTGATTTGTTCAATATGCTGCAAGATCGAGAAGCCTTTGTGAGCTTCAACGCATTAACCGCATTGGAGCATATGGGAGGCATTGACAATCGGGTACGTGGTGTATTGAAAGAATTGCAACATCACGATCATGCAAGTCTGCGCTATCAGATCAATGAGATCTTACAACATGTTGCATAACAAATACCCAACCGACCTGCAGATGGAGATGTAAGAGAAAGGGCCATCAGGATGGAACGATTAGGACGTGGGCGAACTGCAGAAGTTTATCGAACAGAGGACGATAAAGCACTCAAACTATATCACGCTGATGTGTCAGAAAGCTTCATCACATATGAAACACAAATTGCAAAAGCAGTCACTAGCGTATGCTCTGCAGCACCCAAATTTTACGGCAAGACGACTCTTGAGGGCCGAAAAGGTCTGCTCTATCAGATTGTAGAAGGCACGACACTGACTGAAATGATTCACCAAGAAAGTGTAGACATCAATGGGCTTGCATGCCGAATGGCCAAAGCACACCAATCTATTCACGCCACATCAACAGATGACCTGCCTTCCATGATGGACTATTTCGTTCCAAACCTGATACGATATGGTCAACTAAGTGACGCGGGCCTCCAAAACTTGATCGCTTTTATCGACCGTGACAAAACCGAAAAAATCTGCCACGGTGACCTGCATCCCGAAAACGTTATGGAAGACAACAACGGCAAACTATGGATCATCGATTGGACAAACGCTTACAGCGGCAACCCCATCAGCGACCTGGCCAGAACCCTCTACTTATTCCTGAACGGACTGCCACTCAACCAAACTCATATCGAACCTGCAGAACGCCTCATGCGCGAGCAGGTTGTCGAATCCTTCATTCCATTCTACGGCAGTGATGATCCGCGCAAATCAAACGATTGGGATGTCTGGCGTCTGATTATCCTTATCAATCGATGTTTTGAAAATATCGATTCAGAACGACCCGAAATTGATCGCATGATTGCTGAAATTCTAAAATCACGTCCAGAGTTTGCTTAAAAACCGCCAACATCCATCCGTGACACAGGACTATTTTTATGTCTCATATTGCAATGATCACTGGCGCAGACCGTGGATTGGGTCTGGCCCTTACTGCCAACTTGCTCACTCAAAATTGGCGTGTGTTTGCAGGACAATACATGCCCGATTGGTCTGAACTCAATGACCTATCCACCCAATACCCCAACCAACTAACCACCATTCCTTTAGACGTCTCTTCACAATCATCCACTCAAAGTGCTGCCCAAACCGTGGAACAAAAAGCAGACCGCGTAGATTTGCTCATCAACAATGCGGGCATCAACGCCATTCACCGAGACCGCACCATTCGCGAACCCCAAGATTACGACGAAATTCATCGCGTTTACGACACCAATAGTCTTGGACCTCTACGTGTCATCGAAGCCTTTCTTCCCCTCACCGACCAAAGCACCATGAAACGACTTTGCTTTGTCTCTTCAGAAGCGGGCAGCATCACACGCGCACATCGCCCCGCATGGTTTGGATACGCTATGTCCAAAGCCGCATTGAACATGGGCGTTCGCACTTTATTCAATCACCTACGCCCCGATGGATATACCTTTCGCCTCTACCACCCCGGCGGCATACGATCTTACATTGGTGGCTCGGGTGTCAAAGGCACACGCGGCGGACAAGAACCCGAAGAAGCCGCCATTCCCGCATTGGCGCATTTCCTCGAAAGCTATGCGGATCCAAAAGCAGAAGACCA
>JABIFK010000927.1 GCA_018650745.1 Candidatus Latescibacterota bacterium
ACCCGCATACATTTGGTGTCTTATCTGACACAACTACTGGCCTTTCTGAAGGCGGTACCAAGAATGTCAAGCTGATATTTTCTCCCACACAAACGGGAATTTTTAGAGGGATCTTGTCAATAAAGACCAACCGAGGCGAACGCCCTGTGGTGCGTGTTCACGTACGTGCTGATGTGCGAAGTGTAGCAATGGGGTCGCGTGTGCGAGCCGTCGCAAATTTTGACACTTTGAAGTTGGTCGATTATGGTGACTTCAATGAAATAATAACCCGGTTCGGAACTGTTCCCGACTCAGCTAAATACGATCTTGATGGCAACGGCATCGTCGGCGGTGATGACGCATTTTTATTCGCAGATCTTCTCGGTGGGTTTGACGGGCGCGCATCATATGACACGGTTCGGGTTATTTCTGGTGTGAATTCATCGGCTTCTGTGCGGGTTGAAAGTGCTGGTGAAGAAATGACTGTATCTGTGCGTGATTTGGGGAGGTTTGGTGGATATAGGTTGAATTTAAGTTATGATACGAATGCGGTTGATGTGCGATGGGCGAGGGATTTATCTGAGGGGGGGATGATGCCCATCAATCGTACGTCGAATGGTGCCGAAATTGTTGGTATGGGGTTTGGGGGATTGGTAGAAACACCAGGTGATTTTCAGTTGGCAAGACTAAGTGTGCGCCCTCTGATGGGGCAAGAGAATGCGGCTTCGTTGGTTACTGTTACCGGCGCAGTCTTTCGGGGGGGCTTAGGGGAAAGAGACTCGGTTAACGCGTCTCATGTAGGTGCTAATGGGTTGGATGCTAGCCCACGGATTTTAGATTTTGGTCGCTTGCGCATTGGCGCGACGGCACAAAAAACATTTCGGGTATACAACTTAAATACGGCCTCAACAGCTTTTCAAATTGTTTCCTCCGATTCTACGGTGACGACCAGCCCAAGATCTGTTGGCAATTTGGGCGGGGGACGGACTTGGGATGTCACCGTCACTTATAAGTCAACCGTACCGGGGCCATTTTTATCTTCATTATCCCTTTCTTCAGGTGAGGGCGATCTCTCGGCAATTCCAATAGCTGTTAAATCCTTTGGGGCTGTGGTTGATGTTGTACCTGACTCACTTGTATTTCCTAACACTTTCGTGGGACACCATGCCAGTCTTGTGACCACAATCACCAATCCAGACCTTGAAGCCTATGACATTCAAGACTTGGTTTTTTCTCGTTCTGACACCGTTTTTGTTGTCGAAGATAAACCCGTCTTGCCTTTTGTTATCAGCCCCGAGGGAGGAACACTGCCGCTCTCGATTCGTTTTAGCCCTGCTGAACAAGGCATTGTTCACGATACCTTGCGGGTGATAGGTCGTGATACAACATTCGCGATTCCTCTCAGGGGCATCGGGCTTCAAAGCAGGGCGTCTTTGTCCGCTGAGTCGATCAATTTTGGCAATGTGGACGTTGGCAAAGACAGTACGCGTTCCGTTTTTATTCAGAACAAGGGCAATGTACCTTTTGTTGTAGACAGTTTGCGAGTTGGAAGTAAAGACACCAGTTTTGCATTTATTGGTACAACAACATTTCCAGAGACCCTCGCTGTCGGAGGTGTGGATACGTTTTTGGTCAGGTTTCGGCCTGACACCATCGGGGCAAAGCAGGATACATTGCAGATCTTTGGTTCTGCTACGACTTGGGCCGTTGCTCTTGGGGGGCGGGGTTTACCTCGGCCAATCATTGAACAGCCACCCTTAGAGGACGTCGTTGTGGTCACTTTTGGTGGGAGCATTACCAAATCTCGGAATCAGATTCATTTTGGTAAGGTTCCTTGGGGCGTGACTGACAGTGCCAAAGTGCGGGTTCAGAACCGTAGAAGTGGGAATTTGACCTTTCGTTTTTCGGCTACAGGGTCACAAGTAACGGTCAAACCTGATTCGGTTGAGAATTTACCGCCAAATCAGGAATGGGACGTTGTGCTTAAATTCACGCCCGTCCATTCTGTGCAAACCGTGAGTGGCTTTCAAATTTCGACCAATGATGCTGGCGATGGTGTTACCTCTATCATTTTGAAATCGGGTGGATCAAATCCCGTTTTGTCTGACTCATTGCTCAATTTCGGTGCGCTTGGGATCGATAACAAAGTAGAAAAAACGGTAACCGTCACAAATACGGGTCATTCAAGATTGGTTCTAGACTCTTTATCTTTGGCACCAGATAGCACTTTTGTGTTGGTAGATGCCCCCCCGCTACCTATTAGTATTGCTGCCGAGGGTGGCACACAGAGTTTTAAGGTACGTTTTAAACCCAAAACGCGTGGATCATTTGCACAAACCCTTCGGTTTTCAGCGTTAGACACTGTTTTTGCGTTACCCCTCGTTGGAAGTGGGCGTGAGTCTAAGCTTGTGTTTTCTCCCGAAAAATTGGCTTTTGGGTTATTGCGCGTAGGGCAGCGGGACTCGCTGCGTTTAACGTTGACGAATAGC
>JABIFK010000731.1 GCA_018650745.1 Candidatus Latescibacterota bacterium
GGGTGTTTTGGGTTTGGTATTGAGCAGATTGTTAAGGGTAAAGGCTGCGGGTAAAAATCGCCCGAGGCTGTCGCCCAAGGTGCTTTGCCCGAGATTGCTTTTTTGTGCAGCCCAAGCACCAAAGGCAGCCATATTGGGGTCACCAATGGCTTTCCCATATCGATACGTGAGGGATGCCGAGGGTGAGACAATGGCGGAGGCGTCGGCAAAGTTGACAAAATAATCGTCGTCAACTTGGGCGCGGTAGATGAATTGGCCCATTTTGCGAATGAGAGGTTGGGTGAAGACGTCGATGGTGCCGTTGGTCGCATTGTGCAGGAGTTCGAGGTTGTCGAATAAAGATGCGGCGGCTCGCCCCCAATATCCCGGACCTTCGTCGCATCCACCATCACTGTGATAGCTGTTGATGAAAACGTCTAAGCAGCGCAGGATTTTGTCTACTGCTTCAATGCGGCGAAGCGGATCTTTTTCAAGAACAAGTACGCCCGTGAGCCAGTTGGAGCAAATCCAAGGGGTCCAATTGTTGACACGAGGTTCGCCATAATTGGGATGGTTGTGAATGCCCATCCACCAAAAGTCGTCACGTTCGAGGCAGGGGGTGATGACACGGCGTTGGGCTTCATCAAGGATGCGAGGGCGGATCAGATCGGAGACACTGTCGAGTGTGTCGCCTAATAGATAGGTTACCCACGTGAGCAAATTGAGCGTTTCGGCTACAAAGAGGTCTACGGTGATGTCGTGGCTATCGGGTAGGCCGGCACCCTTTTTTTGCATATAGAGATGCGCAGGTACGCCCCAGTAGGTTTCTTCGCAAGTGGTCCAAATGCCATTGGCAATGTCGTCTAAGAAACGCCCTTTGTTTTCCAAACATTCGGCAATGACAAGATCGCGTAAGGCATTTCGTCGGGCATTGCGTACATCTTGATAATTGCTGCGGTTGCCGTTGCGCGCAAATTGAAGAAAAAGAGATGCAGGCAGTCCGGGCCATTCGTATCCGAGTGCGTTTTCACCGGCTTTGAGATGCGCATTTTGAACAGGCTCTGGTAAAGATGCCCACGCATCACGATCTTGTAATGTTGGATACGGCTTCCATTGGCCATGGGATATGAGGACATTTTCAAGTTGGTCGGCATAACGTTCGAATAACATGAAACAGCTCCTTGGTATTTTTTGAAGCGGACAGATTTCTAGTGTCTGGTGTCGCAATAAAAAGTGAACATGATTAATATACCTTTTTCAACTGGTATTTGAGAAGTCGTATCCAGGTATTGCGCGATGTTATTCTTGATATTGGATGTTTAGCGTACACAACTTGCTTTTGGGCAACGTAAACTGAATGGTGGTACGCGGGCCAGACACGGTGAACGATTGGGTGGTTATTGTTTCATCGTTTGATGTCAGTTCATAAGTATAACTGCCAGGTTTGAGCAGGTAAAACTCGGCACCCATTTTTCGGTCTGTTTGGCCAAAGTGATAGAGTTGTGCATGGATGTGGTGTGTGCTGTGATCGGTGATGAGTGTGGCGATGTTTTGAGGTGTGGTTTTCCAACGCACGGCATTGAGTGGGAAGTACTGTGGGTTGCCAAAGTCGCCTGTCACTGTGCTGTAGAGCAAGCCCAAGTTTGGACGGGCCAAGGGGGGATTGAGATAGTAATTGGCATATTTTTTGTGGTAGGCCATTACGCGGTCCGTCCAACGGACTTCGCTGGTATAGGCTTCGCGGTCGAAGCGAAAAGCCTCAGCAGTTTGTTTGAGTGTTTCATTGACACGGTTTGGGTCATTTGTGAGACGGTATTGTACGTATCCGCTGGCATCTTTTTCGAGGAGATGATCAAATTGGGTGTCCCCTGTGAGCAAGCGATATTTGCCGAGGGTGTCGGACAAGAAACCCATTCTGGCGGCGCACCACGCAGTACTGCCGGGTTCGGGATCGGATGTTGGGTTGGTCAAATAGTTGGTGCGGATGGCAGCCATCGATTGGATGGGCGCGAGGTATTTTTTATTGCCAGTGATATGATAGGTTTGCAAGAGGGTGCTGGTCATCATGCTCATTGCGCTGGGGAAACGATAGAGGGTGGCTTCTTTGTGGTTTTGCGGGTCCCACCAATTTTCACCGAGCCCACCCACTTGACCGTCGGGCCAGTGAATGGCTGAGGGGAGGACGCCTGCGGGTTTGCCGCGTTCGGCGCGTGCAGCGGCATCGACCCAAGTGTCCATCCAGGTGCTGAAAAGTTGGGTGAGGTCGGGGTTTTGTGTGCGAAGCCAAAGTAAGAGTGCGGGTTGAACGGCGCGCGGGTGATAAACCGTGTCGCAAGCGCGTTGGGAATCGGGGTGGACTTTTTCGGAGGTGAAGTAGGTGCTTTTGAATTGGAGGTGGCCGCGTTGGTTGGTGCCTGTCCAAAGTTCTCTCATGAGTGTTGCGAGGTGTTGGGCGCGGTTTTGCCAAGTGGTGTCGTCGGGTGCTATGTGCATCATGGCTGTGCCTGTATCGCCAGAGTCTTCGGCAGAGTGTTCCACATCGGTCATATGCGATGTGTAGCCGCCCGCCATGCGTTTGAGGGCAAAGAGGCCGTTGGAGATTTTGGCTTGGGCCGCGTTTACTTTGGGATCGTCAAAACCAATGAGCACGGTGGACCAGTGTCGCCACATTTCGACGTCGTCACCCCAGCCGCCGCCAAATTGACCGTCGGGAGTTTGGCGTTGGTCGATCCAAAAATAGAGAATGTCGGCCAACTTTTCGAGGGCTTCGCGTTGGTGATTTGCCCATGCGGGTGCATTGGTGTCTGGGGGATTGATGGCTGGCCAGGGAATGGGTTCTTCGAGATACATACGTGTGATGCGGTTTTGAGGAAAAGCGGACTTAGATGTGTTAAGGAGCTTGCGGGCTTCGGTATAATATTGGGTGCGTGTTTCGAGGTTGTGATAGATGCCCCCGCTTTGGACGGGACGTTGGATGAGCATTTTGCCCATGTACAGGGCCCAAATGGGGTAGAGGGGAGAAGCGGTTGCAATTTGGGTTGGGTTTTGCCAATAGGCACGCACGGTGCGATTGATGAAGCTGCAGAGGTAGCCATTTTCTGCAGCGCGTGTTTGCTCGCCGGATGACCAGTATATTTCACGGCCATTGGCCCATTTGTCAACGAGGGGGAGGAGGGTGTTGAGGTCGGTGCGGAGCTGGGGATCTAAGGTATCGTGTTCAGATAGTTTGGCGAGAAACTGATAGCGCTCTTTTTCGGTGTTTGCATTGCCGGCTTGTTGGATGAGTTCTTGAGGCGTCTGGGCGTGGGCAGGTGTTGTGCCGGCGAAGACCAAGGCCGTTAAAAGGGCAATTATTGTTGGGCAGTTCATTTCTTCCTCTTGGGTTGGTGTCCGTTTCAATCGTTTTGATCTGTGTTGAAAGATGTAGCAAGGTACATTGCATTTTTAAAAATGCAAGTTGAGAAAGTGGCACACTTAGAAACAGCTTTGTTCGGGTTTATTTAGAAAGAGATTTGAACAATATAAAGTAATATTTACGTAAATAATATTTAGTTTTTTTTGAATAAATGCTTTAAAATATGGTTTAATGAAATTTTTTATACTAAGTAATATCATGTATATATATCAACAGCCCTCTTAGCGCGAAGCTATAGAGGGCTGTGATTTAATACAATATATGTTGCTTCCTACGTGTTCACTCCTACAAATCACACCAGAATGGCCTATGACCTTTCAGCGGACGCATCGTTTTGCCTTTGATAAGACTGATGGTGTCCTATTTCAGCTCCAGCAATGCCCAAACAGGTTTGTGGTCTGATAACGGTTTTTCCAGTTCAATAATTTCCCCATCCACTGCTTTTACTTTCTCTGGATTATACATAATATGATCAATGACATGTCCGATTCGTTCTCTTTCGGATTTGAACACGCGCGACGTATTGCGGTTTGTCGCGTCAATCTTTAGGTCTGTCCAACTCATATCCAGACCGATGTCGATAAACATCTTGTGATACATACTGCTGCTGTCTGGGCTGGATGGCACAAAGTTAAAATCGCCCATCACCACAGCTATTTCCTCCGCCGGCCTTTTTTTCAGATTATCAATGAAGGCGGTTATTTTCCCCGTTGTTTCGTCGATATGGGCTTGGTCTCTCCATCCTTTTGGGAAATGTACGGAATGGATGGCAATGGCAATGCCCTTTACCTTTGTGATGGCTCGGGTTACGGTGTGCAGGGTGTCGGCCATTAGGATCTCTTCGTATCCGTATAGCGGTGTTTTGCTGGCAATGGTCTTATATTTGTCTACATGACCGGCCGTAGAATACCGTCCAATGACGACATGTTCCATACCCAAAATGGCTCCTGCCCGTTTGGTCCAGTCCCCATCAGGCGCTTCAGAGAAACAAATGACATCCAGATCATAGGGCTTGAGTGTGGCCCCAATTTCCTCTGGCGCTGCGTTTCTACCCACGCGAACATTATATGCAGCCACTTTAAATTGGATGGGCGCCTCCTGTGTCTTTTCACTTATTTCAGATGCACTCTGCCCGTATAAAAAAAGCAGGACAATACCAATGGAAATTACTCCCATTTTCATCAGTACATTTTTTGAGAATTTTGTATGTCTTTTCATGATGGCTTTCTGGTTGATAAAAAATATCTTATCCATTTTGATCGGAGCGAAGCGGAGCCTGCAACTTGTTGTTACCTGTCTGTAACTGTTCTTTTGCTCAGTTAATATGTGAGCGACTTCAGCGTTCCGCCAATAACGATCGGTTCACCTTCCAAATCAATCGCGTCAATTGTGACTTCGCCATTGTTCCAAACGACGGTTCCTGTTCCCATTGCGCTGATTTCGATGCTGCCATTGGGGACGGTCAGTTTTAGGGGTGCTGGTTTCAAGCCGTGATAAGCAGCAATATACTTGCCCGTACCAGGGGGTGCAAATAACCATCCGGCTTCTTTGCCACAAATCAGCGTTGCATCGCCGATCTTGACGTGACCGTCGCGGTTTTGACGGGCGATTGATGATTCAAGCATCGGAAATCCGAGGTCGCCGCTTTCGGTCCAGCGTCTCTTTAGCTCCCATTTTGTCAGATCAAGGTCCAGACCTAACGCTCGATCTTCACGCGTGTAACCCAGAGACAGGGTTGTTGTAGAGTCGTTTGTGGTCGTGTCCAGTTGAACCTGACCGCTGGAGACCACCTTTGAAAAGGATCTGGCGGTGGCAAATTCTGACCGATCGGCGACTTCAAAATAAAAGGCACTGTGCACGCGACCGCCGCTTGTTTCGTGAAGCGCGTCGTGCGCCATCTTTTCACCTCTATAGGTGTCTATATCGAGCACCAAATCGCCTGCACGTTCCTCGAGCCTGATCGGTGTGTTTTTGCCCAATTTGCTCCGCACGAGGGGGCGGACGGCACTCATCACGCTTCCTGCGGTGATAACGATTGTTTCGCCCTCTGGCACAATAAAGGGCAGGTCATTAACAGGTTTTCCCCCGACAAGAATTTCCTCTACCCCAGACCGATCCGCCCAGATGATTGTGGTTTTTGCGCTCGATATCGGCTTCGGCTTTCGCCTACCAAAGCCCGCGCGCAGTGTGTAGACACCGATTGCGCTGCCTGCATTCTTGACACCGGTGAATTGGCCGTCGTCCCTCAGGGCACCCTTGCCGAACCATTTGTCGTCCGTGAGAAATCGGGTGTAAATGACTCCGGGTGTGTCGTGGGTGGGCCGCAGGTAGTGCGTTAGGAGCACGTTTGACTGGTTACCATATTCTCGAGTCGCGAGACCAAAAGAATAC
>JABIFK010000565.1 GCA_018650745.1 Candidatus Latescibacterota bacterium
GAGGTATCACTTCAACGTCAACCAGAACACGTTTTTCACCATAAGAGAAATTCGTGGTCACAGTTGGGATTTCCAAACCGTAGAACCCCAACGTATTGATGCCCCCTTCAGCAAAAACCAAAGGATCTGAGAGTTCTCCAGAAAATGCCAACTCGGCATCTAAGCGTCCCGTTATCTGGGGCTGTCCAAAGAGAAATGCCCAAGGCCTTAAGTCGATATCAGTGAGTAACACTTCAATTGTCGACTTGAAGTCAGAATGATCCCGACCCAAAATACGCCCGGCTGGTCCTGCCAACTCAAACCTTTCAATATGGAATCCCCGGTCTCGATCATACGTGACCTTCAAGGGGCCCCGATTGTATAGCGCAACCTCAGAAGCTTGCACATGCATCGAATCAACCACAACGTGAACAGATCGCTCAAGGTTTTCTACATATCCCCACAGATAGACCCGATCTTCTTGCTCTGGGTTGCTGCCAAACAGAAAATCAGTTTTTGTCTCGTTGTGTGTGGCATCAAAGAAAACACCCTTAAGTGTGCGCTCCCCCCACGACACAGCACCCAAACGCAGAGCAACAGAACCGCTTGTCGGAAACACCCATTTGACAGATAATTCAAGATCTTGCATGGGCACATCGCCAATAACAATCTCAGGTATTTCTACATCGCCTTGAACCAAAGGCGCTTCAACAGTACCCCCAAGCTGGCCACTGAGTAAAAAAGGGTCACTCACGATCTCCTGCCCCAACAACTCCCCTACCAGGCTTGCCTTTATTAGGTTTACCGAAAAACCCAGATCCAATGCGCCATCATACCCCACACGTCCCAAGGCTTGCAAGCGGCCAACGGGGCCCCACGCGCTGGCATCCACATGAACCGATGGTTGACCATCAAACAAACTTTCTAAACGCAGACTATCTATCCCACCCCCAAAATTTCCCCACTCACCAACCGTCGATACGTCTCCCCACACGCCCTCACCTATTCTTAAATCGAAGTCTGTCCCAAATTCTAAATACTCGCCGTACCCAGTGTCGGGCATAACCCGTTGCAAATCGATAAAGCTTTTGACCTGACCTACCACACGCTGTTGTTCGTCCCCCAAAAAAACCTGCCCAGTTCCTACAAGCCGGGTTTCTAGACCTGTCAAAAAAGCTTCAAAGTGCCGAATATCTACACGGCCTCCGCCATAAACGAAATCTGTTTTCAAATCCTGTATGAAGTGAGCATCGTAAGTAATTTCTTTGAGTCCGACCGAAGCCTGCCAAACGGTATCAACAACAACAGACACGGTTCCCGTTGCTTTGCCAATTTCGTAAGGCTGCTTGGGCAGCATACCCAAGTTGAGATTTTCAAAAGTTCCATTTACCGCCCCCCGCTCAGACCAAACATGGTATTGCCCCTCAAGATCAATGTGCCCCAAAGTGCCACTTGAAGTCATGTGCCAAGATACATTCCCATCGTCAAACGCAACATCAAAACTGGCTTCTTTCTGAAGCAATCGGCCCCACTTTATATTTTCCAATTGGGCACGTGCTCTTAGATTCCTGAGGCCAGTTGTATCGATATGGGTGTCTGCTACAATTTGGCCATCACCTTCCACAGAAATATCGTTGGATAAAATCGGTGAAGAAGACAACCGACCCAACTGTGCGACCACAGTAAGGTGCAAATCCAATGGCACCAGCGCGCCTTCAAAAGCGAGTTCAACATGGGAAGAGTCCAATTGCGCAGAAAGAACACCCGTTGTGCGGCCGAGGCCTCCAGCTATGGATCCATTTATGATCACAGAAGTGTCTGGCACAGCTTCATCCAAGAACGTATAGAAATCACCCGTTGTAATCGGATTGGCGCTAAATTCTAAGTCAAATTCGGGGTTTTGCAGATTTACCAGCGAACCGTTAACTGTAATATGTGATCTCGGAAGGGAGAGAGACACGTCTTGTAATGTTATCCTACCACCATTTAAGATGCCGACTCCCTTGAGGTTTGAAATGACCAGTGCAGGTTGAAATTGGAACGATTGATATTGTGTGACAGCAAGCTCGAACCGGTCATCTACTGCAGAAAGACCGCCCCTAAAGGAAAGACCCGTGACTTGAACACCTTGCCCAAAATCCACGGCGCCCCTGTCAATACCCAAATGAAGAATCTCAAATGGTACAATCGTCCGTATGGTACTCAAATCAAGAGGTTTTTTTTCTTCGGTTGTGTCTGCCACGCTCGCCCTGATGCCTTTTAGCAACAAAGAATCAATAACCACTTTGTAAGACAGGACGGGTTGTACCCTTACACCTATTGTATCGACTGAAAATACATCTCCGACGACCACATCAATAACGCGGTATCTCCCAAGCGGATTGCCCTCTATGCGCCCAATTTGACAAGGTACACCGATCTGTGTCGACAGTTCATCTTCTATAAAAACACGAAGCAAACCGTTTACTGTTCCAGAAACCAATGCCCAGTAACCAGCCCCTAAAGAAATTACAAGACACAGGGTTAGCCCAATAAATGCACCCCACCATTTGCGTCGCCTCGTCATGCCAACACCCTCAAAAAGCTTGTCCCAAACTCAAATGAAACTGCCAACGAGAATCAAACTTCACATTGTTGTCCAATACCGAGTCACTTGAGAGTCGGTATCCCGCATCAAACCGAATCGGACCAACCGGTGTCAGCAAACGAAGCCCCCCCCCAACAGACCATTTCAGTTCTGCAAAAGACAGAATATCAAATTCATTTGCCACTTTACCACCATCAATAAACAATGCCGTACCCAAATAATCTAACACGCGCGTGCGCAACTCGATGCTGCCTTCCAAATGGCTTGTGCCACCAAGCGGTACAACCTCACTGGTTTTGACAGGCACGCCATCTATGATTTCATCTGTTTCCTGAATGACTTTTGGTCCTAACTTTTGATACCCCCACCCGCGTACACTATTGAGTCCACCCCGGTAATATCGCTCAATGTCCGGTACTGCTTGGCGCTTGTGGATCTGAAAGATCCCACCACCCAATGCCCGAACACCCAAAACACTATTCAATGGCAGGGGCACCATTTTATTGCCCCAGAACTGGAGCGATTCAAGCACAGCGCCCTGCTGAGCACTCGCTTTCATAGGAAAACAAAAGA
>JABIFK010000572.1 GCA_018650745.1 Candidatus Latescibacterota bacterium
AGTTTAATAATGGGTCATCCGACTTACTTAAATATACTGGCCTCATAGGTCAGGGGCTATTTGCTCAAACTCTTCATCCGTAACTCCCATTACCCTTTTTGAATAGCAAAACTCATAAGGGGATGAAAGGCTGTAAGGTCAGAATCTTAGAGATGGGGCGTGAATCAAGATGGGTATGATACCGTTGAGTGGGCGGGTGTGCAGCCTTGGTCAAACGGGCAGGTGGGTATGTTAGATGGTTCTTACTCGGGGTTCACACAGTATATGGTTGCCCCAACGCGTCCGCCTCATTTGAAAGCCTTGTATGTGCGGGAAGGCATGGGTGATCTATATGACGTGACATTTAGAGGTGGCGCCTTTCAACTGGCACTTGGTTTGGGTTGGAATATGCAAAATACCCTTGCAGATTTGTCGCATGAAACGGCACCTTCGGGCCTGGATGCGGATCACGAGTGATTGGAAAAAGCGGTGGCAGAGCTTGATCGTTGGTGTCGTCATTTACCGCTCAAATCGTGTCCACCTCTGGAAGGGCTTAACGCACTGTATTTTGACAATCTGAACCATCCAGGATTTGACTCTTATTGGTGGCCAACTTCTCTGTCATTGAATTGCCACGAAGTGGACACACCTATGGTTCATTTGGGTGGATGGTTCGACATGGCGCTGAAGAGCACACTCACGTGTTTTCAGAGCATTCGAGCAAGGGGACAGTCTGAGCACAGCCGGAACAATCAGCGGCTCATTGTTGGGCCTTGGATTCATGGGCCTAAAGGTGTGAGCGAACGGGAAGTGGGTGAACTTGATTTTGGCCCCGATGCTGTGTTTGATCTGTTTGCACATCGCATTCAATGGTACGATTACTGGCTCAAAGGCATTGAAACAGAGGTTTTGGAAGATGCCCCTGTGCGCGTTTTTGTAATGGGTGACAATCGATGGCTAAATTTAGAAACTTGGCCACCCGAGAACATTATGTATCAACCGATCTATTTTCGCGAAGGTACGGGACAAAGCGATGCCTCTTTGAATAACGGTGGGTTGACCTTTGATTTGCCAAGGGATGCTGAAGAACCCGATCGTTTTACGTATGACCCAGAAGACCCCGTTTTAAGTCTTATCGGTTATCCAGAGCAAGGCCCCACAGACCATCGCCCGATGGAAGGGCGTGTGCTGACATATACTACGGATGCATTCAAAGAAGATCTGACTGTTATTGGCCCGCTCAAAGCTGTTCTTTATGCCCTTTCATCGGCACCAGATACAGATTGGGTGGTGCGCCTGTGCGATGTTTGGCCAGATGGGCGATCGCTTTCGGTTTGTGATGGCATTCTTCGTGCGCGCTACCGAGACAGGTTGGATCATCAGGTATTGATGGTGCCCGAACAAGTTTATCAGTTTGAAATAGATTTGATTGCTACAGCACAGGTTTTTAAGGCGGGACACCGTTTGCGCGTGCAGGTTACCAGCAGCGACTTTCCCCGGTATGACCGAAATTTGAATACAGGCGGATCTTTTGGTGAAGAAGCACGTGGGCAGGTTGCGATCAACACCCTCTTTCACGATCCCACATTTTGCTTCCCATTATACCTTCAGAAAAATGACAGAGGAAACACCCATGGCTTCAAAACATATTCTTCATATTGAAGACAATCCGTCGAACCGGAAGGCCGTGCAGCATATTTTGCGGATGACGGATTATGAATTGACGGAGGCGGTGAATGGGCAAGAAGCATTGGATGCGTTGGAGAATGTGTCGCCGGATCTTATCTTGTTGGATATGCAATTGCCCAAGGTGTCGGGATTTGATGTGGCAAAGCGGGTGAAGGCGGATGATCGGTTGAAGCACATTCCAATTATTGCGGTGACGTCTTATGCGTTTAGTGGGGATGAGGATCGGGCATTTGAGGTGGGGTGTGATGATTATGTGTCGAAGCCGTATCGTCCCAAAGTATTGTTGGCGCATTTGCGGAAGTTTTTGGAAAAGCACCCCTCGGTCCCCTAAAGGGGATGAACGGCAAATCGGTTTTTGGGTGGATGAATGGGTATGGAAATGCAAGGTTGTTTTGGGGTGGATCAATCGTTTTGGACAACCAGATGGGTTCTTTGGTGGGGCAATGGGTGTCGGAAATAAATGGGGTTTTCAGGTTCATTTTATTCTAAAAGGATAGAGCTATGTCAGTTGGTGCAATTGACTCTCTTTGGCGGTTTCCCGTGAAGTCCTTTGGTGGTGAAAAGCTTGATCGGGTCGCGTTTGATGAAAAAGGTTTGTTGGGTGATCGGGCATATGCGCTTGTTGATAAAGAGACAGGGAAGGTTGTGAGTGCTAAAAGTGTAAAGCTGTTTCCTGAATTGTTAAATTGTAGTGCTGTTTATGTAGACTCTCCAGAAATGAATCAAGAGATTCCACCTGTACAAATTACGCTATCTGATGGTACTTCAGTGGCGAGTGATTCTGAGGATGTGGATCAAGTTTTGTCGGGATTTTTTGGAAAAGATGTTACGCTTGCGCGTGCTGCGCCAGATGACTATACCATTGACCAATACCATCCGGATGTTGAAAACCTTGACCCCACAGGTCACCGTGACATATCTGTTGAACAAAAACTTGGCTCTGCGTTATTCAAAGAGATGGGTGTTGATTCTCCTCTTCCTCCTGGATCTTTTATGGATGTTTTTCCAATTTCTGTGATGACAACATCTACGCTGGATCACTTGCAAGCGCTTCGACCAGAAAGCAACTTTGATGTGAGCAGATTTCGAATGAATGTGATTGTCAAGACTTCTGATCCTGGCTTTGTTGAAAATTCATGGGTTGGAAGTACGGTCACGATTGGAAACAATGTGCAACTCATCGTGACCATGCCAGACCCCAGATGTGTCATGGTCACGCTCTCACAGAGTGGCATCCCGCAGGATACACAGGTTCTTCGAACACTTGTGGCACACAATCGGCTGGATATTATGGGGAGTGGACAGTTTCCTTGCGCAGGGGTATATGCGGTTGTTGTTGCAGGAGGATCGGTTGGAATGAATGATACGGTGGTGTTAGGATAGTTTTGAATGGGCGATCAAAGCCTGGCTAGTCAACAGAGGAACATGACATCACCCAAGGAGGTAAATCGTGTCGGATTATGATTGGTCCCAGTTTCATGTACGTATGTATTATCTTGCACCCTTGTCAGACGTCTTTCGTCGCTTCTCTACGTCCGAAGGTCTCGAGTCGTTTTTCATCTATCGGGCAGTTCATACCACAGTGGGCGGAACGACACGGGATTCTGGCGAGATGGTTGAAGCAGGTGATCAGTATCACTGGTCCTATGTTCATGACTTTGCTCACGGTGGCCAGTTTGAAAGCGTAGAGAAGGATCAATTGGTGCAGTTCACATTTGGAGAGATGAGGGTTACCCTTACTTTTCGTGAAGTAGATGGTGCGACCGAAGTCGATCTCCATCAGACCAACTGTGCGATCGTTGATCCTGATCGTGCTTGGCAGCATGTGAATTGTCGCAGTTGCTGGATTTACTTTATGACGAACCTGAGATCGGTGCTCGCTGGTGGCCCAGATGTGAGAGATTTTGATCATCCCAATTGGAATGACTCCGTGGGCATCGGGTTTGATCCAAGCAGTGGGCCTGGCAATCCAAGATGATCTATTTTCTATTGTCTACATCGCTGGCCTAAGTTGAGAATGTTGAGTGTTTCTATGATGGCTCTGTATGCCACGGGGTTCAAAACAATGAATGAAGAATATTACTTATGAATACTGCAAAAATTTTAATTGTTGATGATCGGCCATCTAACTTGAAAGCGTTGCGCATTCGGCTTTCGAGTTCAGGTTATGAGGTGGTTGAGGCAACCAATGGGCCAGATGCTTTGGGGATGGTGGAGAAGGAAAACCCTGACTTGGTGTTGTTGGATGTGATGATGCCGGGGATGGATGGGTATGAGGTGTGTCAGCGGATTAAGGCGCAAGCGGAGGGCATGTTTGTGCCGGTGATTTTGGTGACGGCGAAGGCGGAGACGGAGGCGGTTGTGAAGGGGTTGGAGATGGGGGCGGATGAGTATATTACCAAGCCATTTGATCCGTTGGAGTTGATGGCGCGGGTGAAGTCGATGTTGCGCATTCGGCAGATGTATTTGGAGAATACGCACTTGAAGCGGGAGATTCAGCAGACGTATCGGTTTGATAATTTGATTGGTGAGAGCCCGGCGATGGAAGTGGTTTATGGGTTGCTTGAGAAGGTGATTGAAAGTTCGGTAACGGTTTTGCTTACGGGGGAGACGGGCACGGGCAAGGAGGCGATTGCGCGGTGTATTCATTATAATGGGTCGCGTAAAGATGCACGTTTTGTGGGGACGAATTGCGGGGCGTTGGCGGAGAATTTGTTGGAGAGTGAATTGTTTGGGCATCGCAGGGGATCGTTTACGGATGCGGCGGAAGATCGGGTGGGGTTGTTTGAGGCAGCATCGGGCGGTACGATCTTTTTGGATGAGATTGGCGATACCAGCCCGGCGTTGCAGGTGAAGTTGTTGCGCGTGTTGCAAGAGGGGGAATTGACACGTGTGGGGGAGACGGAACCAAGGCAGGTGGATGTGCGGGTGATTGCGGCGACCAATC
>JABIFK010000859.1 GCA_018650745.1 Candidatus Latescibacterota bacterium
AAAGAAGTGTTGACAAAGGGTGCTTGGGCTACGGTGATGTATTTGTATCAAGATTTTAATCGGAAAGACGAAGAATACGGACCTCAAAAGATAACGATTCGCCGATATCAAAAACGCGACGGCAAATATTCGCCGCGCAGCAAGTTCAATATTTCCAGCTTGGCCCAAGGCCAAAAGATCGTCGAATCTTTACAAACTTGGATTGCAAAAGCGGAAGCTTAGACAGAACTGATTCATTGAACGTGAATGAGGCGTGAGAAACAACAGGCAAGGTGCTGTTGTTTCTCACGCCTTTTTCGTTACATGGAAACGCCCAACAAGCCTCGCGTGAATTGAAAATCGGTGTTGCCCACAAGGGTTGCTTTGGGCGCGAGTTTTCGAGAGGCAACGGCAGTGAGTGTGTTGAGTAGTGTTTCCGCGTTTTGCGAAGCCACATCTCCCAAGGTGAGATCAAAGTCATCTTTAAAAACCTGACCGAGGGTTTCACTGGCAGCTACTTGGATCATGGGAATAAGGGGGTGACCTTGTTTCGGATGTTCGCCAGAGCATGCAATAACCACTTCTACACCTGTTCCGCCCAACCCCGTGAGCGTTTCAACCCAATGGTCTGTCTGCGTTTCCATGATATAATAGCCCGAATCTGTGGGTTGTTGACCGTGTGCAAGGTTGGCCTGTGGGCTAGATTCAAGACCGAAAGTTTGTGATGTATAAGTCGATTTTTCCAAGAATGTTGCCGTATCTGGCACGATGACGGTTGCTCCTGCGCCCACCAGTTGCCGTGAGAATTGAGCGAGGCTGTCAGCCGCGGTTTCTGATAAGGGCCCCGCAGCATGCAGTGCGATTTTGAGGTTTGATATTGGGGCCGATGTTTCTTGCGGGTTGGGTTCAGATGCAAATACTGTTTCAAACCAGGTCTGGATTTTGTCCAAGACTTGGTCAATACCACCATCCAGTTGTACGCTAGCCCAACCAAAATCTTCTGCGGATAAACCCTTGTCTTGTAAAGCGTGCCGCAAATAATCGTTGTGTGTTTTTTCGCAACCATGTTCAAGCAAGAGTGCGCGATGGATGAGGGGGTGGCTCAGATAACCTACCATTGTACGGGTATACAGGCGTTCGGCTGTTTCACCCGCTACGCCACAGCCTTCTGTGTGTGCCAATCCCACAAACCGAGAGATCCCTTGGTTTTTGCCAATGCCCAATTCGGTGAGCCGGTTTGCGGCCATGTTGGCAATTTGTCCAGAACAAAGGCTGGTGGGTAAGATTAAGCCAATTCTGTTTGTGGTCACCCGTGGTCCCGACAACAAGCCTTGGAAGGTGCATTCCCCATTTGTGGGCAGCGGATGCACCCCTATGGGTTGTCCTTTGGGTTCTTGATTGGATTGGATTTGGATGAGATTGTCAGCAGATGTTTGAGGCCAAGCCCGCCAAATGGAAACTTGCGCATGTCCAGCTTCTTCACCTTTGCTGCGCTTTCCTGATGCGACTTCACGTGTGAGGTCAAACATAGATTGGCCCAAGTCGTCCATGGAGGTGCCATCCAAATAGGCACCAGCATTGACGTCCATGTCTTTGCTCAACAGGTTGTATCGCTCAGTAGTGGTGACCACTTTGAGTGTTGGGACAAAGGGGAAGTTGGTGATCGAACCATTGCCAGTTACAAAGAATATGATGTTACAGCCAGAGGCAACTTGCCCGGCAATACTTTCAAGGTCGTTCCCTGGGCTGTCCATAAAGTAATAGCCTGGTTCATTCATGGGCGCGCCGTAATCAATAACCTCATCCAAACAAACCTCGGGGTGGCGTTTCATGGCTGCGCCGATTGATTTGAGCACAATGTTATACAGTCCTCGAAATTTATTGCCACCAGATGGGTTGCCTTCGGCACTTGTACCGTGCCAAGCTGCCAGTGTTTTATACCCTTCTACTTTTTTCAAAAAACGTTGTGCTACATCTGCGCTCTTACAATTTTGAAGCACATAGGGTTCCGCACCGATGAGTTCGTCTGTTTCTGCTAAGTTTGCTGCCCCGCCGTTGCGAATGGTTTCACGGGCCACCCAAGAGATGAGGGGGTTGCCCGAAATGCCCGAAAAGGCATCTGATCCGCCACACTGAAGCGCAATTTTAAGGTGCGACAGTGGCTGTTCTCTGCGCTGGTTTGTGTTAACTGTTACAAAACTGTCGCGCACAAGTGCTGCCCCTTTTTCAAGGCTGGCTTCGAAGCTGTCTTGTATTGTTAAGAAATGGTGGGTTACATCCGATAGTGGGTAACCGTTTTTGTTCATATAATCTTGTAGCATTTTGTTGGTTATGGCTTCTGTGCCATAATCAACTGCTAAGACGGCACCAACGTTAGGATGAACCATGAATCCCGCTAGGGTCCTGAGTAGCAATTCGATATTGTTTGGTGTGTCGGTTCCACCGCCTTCTGTGTGGGCAATTGGCACAATATCATCAATGTTTTCATATGTTGCCAGTTCTGGGCTGAGTTGGCTACAAAGCGATTTGGCATAGCTTGCTGTGCGTGAGGATGTACCTATGATGACAATGCTATTGCGGGTACCAACCCCACGGTTTCCTGGGCGTTTAAAGCCTTGGAAAGTAACCGTGTTTTCGTAACGTGGTGTCTGTGTGCCGGCTTGAAAGCGTGTTTCTTCTAAGTCATATGGCACAATCCGGTCTTCAAAATTGGGCGCGCTGGGCAAGGCAAAAGCTAAGTCGCGTAGACTCAAAGCGTCTAATATTTGAGGATTGCAGGCATAATCCCCCGGGTTGATGGTGCGTGTTGCAACACCAAAAGGGAGCCCCCAAGAGAGCAAATGTTCGCCTTTCACGATGGGCTGAATCGCAAAGCGGTGGCCTTCTAGAAGATTGTGAGAGAGTGTAAACGACTGCTCATTGTGTTGGATCACTACGCCAGCTTCTAACGGTTGTGTGGCAATCGCCACATTGTCATTGGGCAAAGGCAAGCGTGCAACATCTGAAAAAGGTACTGTATTGGTCATGGATTTCATCCAATGATGAGAAGGTTAGGGGTATCGTGATGGGTCAGAAGGTATAAGAAAAAGCAAAAGAGGTGTCAAGTCACTTGAAAAGTGACAAAAACCACTTGACAGATATATGTTGTTTGGTTTATGTTCCTGTCAGATGTTTTATTAATAAAACATCTGTATGAGATGGGGGACGTATGTCAGCAGAAGTTTGGAAAGAGTACGAGAGCAATGAAATTTCGCACAGCGTGGCGCATCATTTGGCTGCCATATACGAGCTGATGCGAGATCAGGGCTATGCACGCGTCTCTGATGTGGCCCGTGCGTTAGATATCACCAGAGGAAGCGCCTCACTCACCCTTAAAGCCCTAAAAGCAAAAGGCCTGGTGGTTGAAGATCACAATAAGTTTTTAAAATTGTCCGAAGAAGGCAAAGGCATCGTCGATGCCATTTTGGGTAACCGAGCGATTGTTCGGAAATTCTTGAAAGATGTTTTGAAGTTAGACGAGCAACGTGCGGAGATTGATGCTTGCAAGGTGGAGCATTTATTGAGCGCACAAACGGGTGTACAGTTGTTGCACTTTGTGCGTTTTCTTTTTTCAGCCGACCCTATTGCAAAGCAGTTTTTGACGGAATTTTGGGAACGATCTGAAGAGGACATTCTTTCTGGCGATCTATTAGAGTCTGTGACATCCCTCCTTGATGCGGAGAAATAATCGTGGAATCGAACAGCAAATTACCCCAACAGACAATGCCCTTGACCAAGTGGATTGCTGGTGAAGAAGGTGTTATTGAAGCAATTGAAGGTTCCAATCGCTTGGCATTGCGCCTAAGAGAGGTTGGCGCCGTGCCTGGGGCATTGGTGCGAATTTTACGAACGGGGTGCCCTGTAATTATTCAGGTGGGTACCAGTCGTTTTTGTTTAAGAAATGTTGATGCTGGATGTATTCGGGGCAGACGGGCAGCGTGATATATGGCGGTAGGATTAGCACAAGACAAGGGTGTATCGGCAATTTCTAAGGGGGCAGTTGCTCTCGTGGGAAATCCCAATACAGGCAAAACGACGCTTTTTAATGCTTTGACGGGTATGTCACAGCGTGTGGGAAATTTTCCCGGAGTGACGGTTGAGCGCAAGTCTGGGTACATGCAACTTGCCGAAGAAAGCAATACAGAGTTGGTTGATCTGCCTGGTGCTTACAGTCTATCGGCGCAATCGCCCGATGAGATGATTGCTGTTGATGTTTTGTTAGGGCTCTTGTCTGATGATGTACCGATTCAAGGTGTCATTGCGGTTTTAGACGCCAGCAATTTGAAACGAAATATGTATTTGGTTTCCCAAATTTTAGAACTCAACTTGCCTTTGGTTGTGGCCTTAAACATGTCTGATGTGGCCCAGTCCAGTGGCATTTCTATTGATGCGTCTGCTTTGAGCCAGCGCTTGGGTGTTCCTGTTGTGCCCATTCAAGCAAACCGCCGCATCGGTTTAGACGGGTTAAAGGGGGCTTTGCTCGATGTATTAGCCCAAGGGAAGTTCGAGGCCAACCTTTCCTTATTGCCCGAAGCCTGGCGCAGTCAGCTACGGACAGCCGTCGACCGCTTAACTGGGGTTTCGCCGGGTATTTTGATTCGTGCCTTGGCAGATTCTAGTGGAATTTTGCTCGAAAAGTTGGTTGCCCACTTTGGACCCGATCTGGGCACTTCTGTCAAGCAATTGCAAGCTGATTTGGGTGCGGGCGTTTCGGTTGCTGATCAAGAAGTTGAATTGCGATACGCTTGGGTTGATCGGGTATTAGAAGGTGCTTTGCGCGATCCTGAACCCATGCGTGTTACGCAATCTGATAAGATAGACCGAGTTGTGACACATCGCTTTTGGGGTACGCTTATTTTTGCGGGTATCATGGGAATCGTGTTCCAATCTATATTTTCGTGGGCGAGTCCTTTAATGGACTTGATTGATGGGCGTTTTGGGGCCTTGGGGACTTGGGTTGCTACGCAAATGCCAGAGGGGGCACTTCAAAGCTTGGTTGTTGATGGTATCATCGCTGGGGTTGGCGGCGTTGTGATCTTTTTGCCTCAAATCTGTATTTTGTTTTTGTTTGTTTCGATTTTAGAAGATTGCGGATATATGGCCCGTGCGGCATTTTTGATGGATCGACTGTTGACCCGCTGTGGTCTGTCTGGGAAATCGTTTATTCCCATGTTGTCAAGCTTTGCCTGTGCTGTTCCGGGCGTGATGGCAACGCGAACCATTGAAGACCGCAAAGACCGAATTGCGACTATGTTGGTTGCGCCTCTGATGAGTTGTTCTGCACGATTGCCTGTATACACAATTTTTATTGCTGCATTTATTCCAGACGAAACGTGGGCCGGGTTTGGTTTACAAGGCATCACTTTGTTTGCCATGTACGGGATTGGAATAGTTATTGCCGTTCCTATTGCTTGGATTGTTAAAAAGACACTCTTAAAAGGCGAATCAACGCCGTTTATTTTGGAGTTACCCTCCTATAAAATTCCCGATGTTCGCACGATTTTTATGCGGGTTTATCAAAGTGCGGGTCACTTCTTAGAGCGTGCAGGTACCCTGATTTTAGCAGCAACGATAGTTATGTGGGCATTGGCTTACTTTCCGCGTCCTGAAGCGCTACTGGATCAACAAGAACAAGCCCGAATGGCCCTTCAAAGTCAAGGTGCCACCCAGGAGGCTCTTGATGTTTTAGACGGTAAATTGGCAGGTGATTTGATAGCACAGAGTTATTTAGGTACCATGGGCAAAGCAATTGAGCCTGTTGTTCGTCCTTTGGGATGGGATTGGCGCATTGGTATGGCGACTTTGGCCTCATTTCCGGCGCGAGAAGTGATTGTGGCTGTATTGGGTACGATTTATAGTTTGGGCGAAGTCGATGCGGAATCTGCTTCGTTGAGAGTTGCATTGCAGCAAGCTATGTGGACAGATGGCAGCCGTGTATTTAATATTCCAGTTGCACTGTCCGTCATGGTCTTTTTTGCTCTTTGTGCGCAGTGTGTTTCGACTTTGGCTGTCATTCAGCGAGAGACACAGTCTTGGCGATGGCCTATTGTCACATTCGTTTATATGACCGGGCTGGCTTATATGTGCTCATTTTTTACATATCAGGTGGGTATGTTACTTGGTTGGGGGTAAATTATGATAGAGTGGCAAGAAGGAGTGGCCGTGCTGATCGCAACATTTTCTGCAATCTTCGTGTTTCTAGATTTCATTCAACCCTTTGTTAAAAGAAGTGGCTGTAGCAGTTGTGGTGGCTGTGGGGGAGGAAAGCAGGATAGGCTCAAAATCCATCCCGCAGGAAAATAGGAAAAGTCAAAAATCGCTTGTTTGAGCGATTTTTTTTCTTTTGAGGGTAACTCATAATTTGACGAGGTTCATTTTAAGCAAAACATTGTTAATTAATTTCTTAGCGTAGGTGCAAGGGGAATCGCTAAATGATTGAAATGCGAAACACTATTAGCCTGTCTGATGTGGTGTGCGATTGATGTTAATTTTTACTTGCCTTATATCTGGCTTTACTTATTTTATTTGAAATTTAATACACGGGTTCTGGCCTGTTTGGGCCATCATTTTACCTACGCCATAAAGGAGGTTGCCTGGATGCACGTTGCTAAGTTGCATTTTACTCGTTTGTTTGTCTGCGCCTTGGTGCTCTTAATAACAACTTATTCTGCCGAGGCAAAAAACAAGCGCCTTGATAAGAAAATTGTCGCAACGGCTACCGAGTTGGCTAAGGATCGGGAAGCGCACTTTGCCGGTAGCAAAGCTATGTCGATCGAAGATTTTAGTTCGAAGTGGTCTGAGTTGGTGGCAGAACTGGATAAAAACTACGAAGGTCATACGATCAAATTGAAAACATTTGGGACAGATGTGGCGAGCCGAAAAGGATTTACACATTTGATCTACATGGCTTTGCGCGTACAACAAAAGAATGCGTCAGAGCACTTGGTTCAAGATGTGATCAGTCGTCATCCATTCTTGCAAGAATTAACGGTTGATGGGGCTTGTTACACGGGTGGAGACGCATTTCCAAAGAAGATGAAGGATTTGCTGAAAGCATATCCCAGCATTCAGGGCGCGATTCGTGCCAAATTGGATACCTGGGATAACAAGTACCGAAAAAAATTCGAGAAAGAATTTGGTAACGCAGGTTAAAGTTGAATGGTTAAAGAAAAAGCCCAATGCGATATGATCGCATTGGGCTTTTTTGTGTTT
The DNA here is from genome assembly GCA_018650745.1 of Candidatus Latescibacterota bacterium. Taxonomy (GTDB): domain Bacteria; phylum Latescibacterota; class UBA2968; order UBA2968; family UBA2968; genus JABIFK01. The sequence continues at coordinate 7,231 of JABIFK010000859.1, forward strand.
ACTCTTGGGAAGCTTCAGTCAGATGGTTTAGGCCTGCATCATACAGTTGGCGGACATGTTGATCATCGAGGCTGTAGAAGGCCATTTTGCCTTCTTTTCTATAACTCACCAGTCTCATGGTTCTCAATACGCGTAGTTGGTGGCTGACTGCTGAGTCTGTGCTGTCTAAGAGTGCTGCCAAGTCAGACACACACATTTCCTGTTGGGCCAGCGTGTGAATAATTTTCAGGCGGTTCGGATTGCTCAAGACTTTAAAGGTTTCTGCCAAGCCATTGAGTGTCTTTTGTTCGGGAAGCGCACGACGGGCTTGTTGTACTTTAACCAAATCGATAATTTGCCCCGGTTGTTGCTGGGTCTTGGTGTTCATTGTTGTTTCCTTATATTTAATATGTGAGCGAGTTTTCAATTGATTCTAGTTCAATAATTACAAACCGTCAAGTTACGCGCTTGACATGTTACACCTCTAAATATATATTTTAGCCTTGTCTAAATTTCAATTTAGTTTTGAATTCTGTTCTTGGAGGCAATAGGTATGGGGCGTTTGAGATGGGCGTTTATAGGTCTGCTGTTTTTTGTTGCGTGCGATAACACACTCGACCAGAAAAAAGATGGGCTACACGTGGTTTGTACTACGGGCATGATTGGAGACCTCGTGGCCAACATTGCTGGAGATCGGGCCTCGGTGGTGTCTTTGATGGGCCCAGGTGTTGACCCACATTATTACAAAGCGACACAGGGGGATCTTGCAAAACTATCTACAGCCGACATTATTTTCTATAATGGTCTATTTTTGGAAGGGAAAATGGAGGGTATTTTTGAAAAAATGGCGCGCACGAAGACGGTCGTAGCTGTGTCACGAAATCTGTCAGAAGACCGGTTGAGAAAACCACCCGGTTTTCAAGGTGAGCATGATCCACATGTCTGGTTTGATGTGGATTTGTGGGCACAGACCATTGATATGGCTGTGGAGATCTTGAGTAAGGCCGACCCACTTGGCAAAGATGTTTTTTTGAAAAATGGTGTAAGATATAAAAGGGAATTAATGGACCTTCATGCTTGGGCAAAAGCTGAAATCCAAAAGATACCCCAGCAACAACGGGTTTTAATTACTGCTCACGATGCTTTTGGGTATTTTGGATTGGCCTATGGTATTGAAGTGCGTGGGTTGCAGGGCATTTCTACGGTTGCCGAATATGGTGTTAATGATGTTTCACAGCTCGTGCAATATATCGTAGACAAAAAAGTAAAAGCTATTTTTGTTGAGAGCAGTGTACCCGAACGTTCTATTAATGCGGTGCGTGAAGGGTGCAAAGCCCGAGGTTGGGATGTGAAGGTGGGCGGCACATTATATTCTGATGCTATGGGGGCTACGGGCAGCGGTGCAGATACCTACATTGGCATGGTGAGATCGAATGTGAATGCAATTGTAAAGGGGTTGCAATAATGGCACATGCTATAGATGATGCAACGATCCCCATACACATTCACGATATGACTGTTGCTTATCACAAAAAACCGGTTCTGTGGGATGTGGACTTGGCAGTGCCCGAAGGGAAGTTGGTGGGCATTGTTGGGCCAAATGGGGCGGGTAAGAGCACAATGATCAAAGCAATTATGGATTTGGTGCCCAAGGCATCTGGATGGGTACGCATTTATGGGCAACCCTATGCGCGTATGCGTCAAACCATTGGTTATGTGCCTCAGAGGGAATCTGTCGATTGGGATTTCCCTATTCGGGCTTTAGACGTGGTATTGATGGGGCGCTATGGTCACGTGGGGTGGTTGCGCAGGCCTGGAAAAATTGATCGTGAAATTGCCGAATCTGCTTTGGAAAAGGTGGGTATGGCAGATTATCGAGATCGGCAAATCAACCAATTGTCTGGTGGGCAGCAACAACGGGTATTTTTGGCTCGGGCACTGGCTCAAGATGCACGTGTCTATTTGATGGACGAACCCTTTGCTGGTGTTGATGCTGCAACCGAACGTGCCATTATTGAAATCTTAATGGAATTGCGGTCACGCGATAAAACTATGCTGGTCGTTCACCATGACTTGCAAACCGTGAACCAATATTTCGATTGGTTGGTTTTGATTAATATGCGAGTCGTGGCCGCTGGCGATACTGCTACGGTATTTACGGAAGAAAATTTAAATAAAACATATGGTGGGCGGTTGACCTTGCTCTCTGATGCCGCTCAGGCGGTTGCAGACCATCAAAGAGGTGTGTCATAATGCCCGTGTGGGATTCAACATTTCAGCTTGTGTTGTTGGGCGCGCTCTTGATTGGGTGCACATCGGGTGTGCTGGGTACATTTGCTGTGTTAAGAAAAAGGAGCCTTCTGGGAGATGCACTGGCGCATGCTGCATTGCCTGGAGTCGCGCTGGCATTTATGCTCACGCAGAGCAAGGCGCTTCCTGTGCTGCTAACTGGGGCCTCTCTCTCTGGAGTGATTGGTGTGTTGTTGATTCAAGTAATTGTGACTTACACACGCATCAAGGCCGACGCGGCACTTGGCATCGTTCTTTCTGTTTTTTTTGGGGGTGGGATCGTTCTTCTAACCCACATTCAACAATCTGCAGTGGGCAATCAGAGCGGTTTAGACAAATTCCTTTTTGGTCAAGCCGCATCAATTGTGGCCTCTGATCTCTATGCGATGTCTGTGATGGTCGTTGTGGTGTTGGTATTGGTCGGGTTGTTTTTTAAGGAGTTTTCTGCACTTATATTTGACCCTGGCTTTTTAGCTTCAATTGGTTTCGCACCTCGGTTGGTCGATCTGTTGCTGATGTCGTTGATTGTACTGACTGTGATGGTGGGGTTACAGGCTGTGGGGGTTATTCTTGTGGCGGCCATGTTGATTACACCTGCGGTTTCTGCTCGGTTTTGGACAAATGATCTTTTAAGGATGGTTCTGATTTCTGCTTTTATTGGGGGTTTGTCGGGGGCAGCTGGGGCTTGGATCAGTGCTCTGGCCCCACGCATTCCAACAGGACCCGTTATGGTATTGGTGGCAACTGGGGTATTTGTGGTTTCGGCGTTTGTTGCTCCTTCGCGTGGTTTAATTGCTCGTTGGCGTCGTTTACGAGGCAATCATTGGCGCGAAAATACACAGCACTTCCTAAGAGCTTGTGTTGAGTTGCAAGAGCAAGCAGACACGGATCTTAGTGTGATTGCATTGACCGACCTGGCGCAGGTGATGCACGAGCCACTTTATCGTGTCAGGCGTTTGGCCAAACATCTTGCTAAAAATGGTAAAATCGAATCAACGGATGAAGGGGCCAAACTTACGACAAAAGGATATGATGATGCGGTCTTTGTGTTGAAGTCGCATCGGTTGTGGGAATATTATTTGGTGTATCGGTCTATCTTAGAAGAAGACCACGTTGATCGATCTGCCGATGAGGTCGAACATATATTAACCCCTCAGATTATTGAACGGTTAGAAGCCATTTTGGTCGAAGAAAATATCGATGTTGAAAATGTAACCAGCATTCATGCCACTGATAGTGGTTTTCGCAAGGCAGGGCAAGATGCTTGATGGTAGCTTTTGGATTATTCTGACAGGGGCTTTCGCTGGCGGAGCGTGTGGTTTGTTGGGGGTGTTTCTTGTGTTGCGGAAAATGTCTCTCTTGGGCGATGCTTTGAGCCACGCTGTGCTGCCGGGTATTGCGATTGCATTTTTGGTTTCAGGCAGTCGAGACATTCTGCCCATGTTTCTGGGTGCTGCGGTCTTTGGTGTTATGACAACGCTTTTGGTTGAGACATTCCATCGGCGCTGGCATGTGCAAGAAGACGCTTCTATTGGGATTGCATTTACTTCTTTATTTGCTTTGGGTGTTGTCTTAATTTCTGCGTATGCAGGGCAAGTAGACCTTGACCAAGAGTGTGTTTTGTACGGTGAAATTGCTTATACGCCTTGGGATCGCTTGTTGATCGGTGAGCAAGACTGGGGGCCACGCCCCGTGTGGATCTTGGGCACAGTTTTCGTTTTGGATCTGTTGTTCGTACTTTTGTTTTACAAAGAACTCAAAATTACATCATTTGATCCCGATATTGCGGTTGCTGTGGGTATTCCTGCAACGTTGATGCATTATATGTTGATGAGCAGCGTATCGTTAACGACTGTTGCGGCATTCGAATCTGTTGGTGCAATTTTGGTAGTGGCCATGCTTATTGTACCTGGCGCGACGGCTTATCTATGGAGCGATCGGCTTCCCGTTATTTTGATTATGTCCACCGTATTTGGGATTGTTTCTGCTATTGCGGGTTATTACTTGGCTGGTTTGTGGAACAGCTCGATTGCAGGGGCAATGGTTTTGGTGGTGGGTGGGATTTTTGGTGTGTCGTTGATTGTAGCACCCCAATACGGTCTGTTGGGGCGGGTGATTCGACAAGGTCGATTGGGGCTGCGTGTTGCACAAGACCATATTTTGTTGCGATTGGTTCGTGAAAGTGAGACCACAGAAGATCCATCGGTGCATATTTCAGACTTAATGGAAGGCTCGGTTGGTGCCCGTTTTCGGTCCCGTGTGGCCATGTGGTGTTTGGGCCGGGAAGGGTTCGTGACGTGGGATGCCGGTCATCTTGCTTTGTCTGATAACGGTTTGGGCAAAGCAACGGATTTGCTGCGCAGTCATAGATTATGGGAGACGTACTTTAGTCAACTCGGCCTGCCTGAAGACCATTTGCACCATCCTGCTGATGCGCTGGAGCATTTTACAGATGAAGAGCTCCTGCAAGGGTTACATGCCGAATTGCCCAATGCCGAAATAGACCCCCAAGGCAAACGGATCCCCAAAAATAAATGAGTAGGTTCTGCTTGCTTGCTTTGTGACGAAAGTGTATTATTTATCGAAGGATTTGATCAGAGGTTGGAATTGATGTTTTGTGTCTTGTTTTTCCAAAAAAGAAGGTTATTTTTTTACCATGAAAATGATTAGCCAAGCCGCACAAGATTATATCAAAGCCATCTATAAATTGCTCAATGGGCGAGATGCAGTGGCCTCTGTGAATACGTCTATGGTTGCAGAAAAAGTGGACGTTGCCGCTGCATCGGCAACCAATATGGTCAAAAAACTTGCTGAGATGAAATTGGTCAAGCACACGCCCTATCAAGGTGTCGAGTTGACTGATATGGGCGAGAAGGTGGCATTGGAGGTGATTCGTCACCACCGTCTTTTGGAGCTTTATCTTGCCGAGGTATTGGGGTATGATTTAGATAAAGTTGATGCTGAAGCAGATCGTTTGGAGCATGTGATATCAGAAGAATTCGAAGACCGTATTGATAAGATTTTGGGCTACCCCACCGTCGATCCTCACGGTGCGCCGATTCCAAGTAAAAATGGTGAGATCACTTTTGGGAACTATCGTTCCTTATCAGAAGTTGAAGTGGGGGAACGCGTCCAAATCAGACAAGTGAGTGATCGCAGTTCTGAGATGTTGCGTTATATGGGTTCGATGGGGCTTAAACCCAACGTAGAAGTTGAGGTTAAAGAACGGGCACCCTTTAATGGGCCCCTGGAAATTGTCGTAGAAAATGAAGGTCGTTATTCGTTGGGTTTAGAAGTTGCCAATCATATTTATGTTTCTTTGTAAAAGGTCGGTGTATGAAAAAAATGCTGTTTATGTTGATGCTTTTAGGCGGAACCGCTTATGCACAGGTTTCGCCTGTTTTGTCGTTGGAAAGTGACCCACATCTATTAGATTTGGTTTGTCGGGCGTGTGCGCATTTTCAACCCGACGCGTTGTCTGACGACAGTCCCTATCATCTTGATCGGGCGACCTGTGGGACGATGGCTATAATGGGCCTGCGTTCAAACTGGGGTCGGTTGTCTCCTGCAACCAAAACGAGTTTTTCATTTTTATTGCAACAACGCCCTCCCACAAGAAATGCATCTGTCACATCTTCAAGTGGACACTTTAAAATTCACTATAACACATCTGGTTTGCATGCCGTGGCATTGACGGATAATGATGGAAATTCAATTCCCGATTATGTAGATGAGACAATTGCGGCATTTGAAGACTCTTGGGTTAAACAGATTGATGAATTGGGCTACAATCCACCGCCATCTGATGGGGATGGCGTGTACGACATTTATATATCTAGTTTAGGCACTCAATCTGTGTATGGATTGACTTGGCCACTTGGGTCAGATACTATTCTGCCAAGTTATATTGAAGTAGATAACAATTTTACAGATGCCAATGTGTATTTTACTCAAGGGCTTGATGGTCTAAAGGTGACTGCTGCGCATGAGTTCTTCCATGCGATCCAGTTTGGTTATTATGCCGACTTCAATGCAGCATGGTGGCAGGAAATGACTGCCACCTGGATGGAGGATGTTGTTTATCCAGAAATAAATGACTTTTATGCTTATGTACCCAGTCGGATGAATGACCCCGAAGCTTCCTTGGATTTCTTCTCTGGTGCTTTGCCGTTTGGGGGGGCCGTGTTTTCTCACTACGTTGAGCAAGTTTATGGCATTGAGGCTATACGCAATGTGTGGGCAACCTTGCTCTCTCGTTCACCCCAAAACTACTCACTTAACGAGATCGATAGCGGTATGCCTTCGGGCGGTTTTTCGGGTGTATTTCCTCGGTATACCGTGTGGAATTATTTGACAGGTACACGTGGTCGGCCCAATTATTACTCAGAAGCTACCGAGTTGAGTGCTGTAAAAATCCGTGATTTGGGCGTCAGCGGAAGTGGGACCGGGTCGGTGAGCATAGATCACCTCGGTGCAACTTATGTTCGCGTTGGCACATCAGGACTCTCGGGGGGCTTGCGAGGCAATTTTACATTTTCAGATACCAATGCATTTACTTTTGTTGTGTTGTTGATTAAAGCAAATCAGGTTGAATTGTTGTGGCCTCAGTCAACCACCGTAGTGGTACCCAATGTCAATCGTTTTGATGAGGTTGTATTCAT
>JABIFK010000348.1 GCA_018650745.1 Candidatus Latescibacterota bacterium
AAGCCCGAAAATTTGCGCCGATACTACGGATGCCACGGCAAACACCAGCGGGATGGTTGGTCTTGGGTTCAAAAGGAATCTCTTCTTCCCAAGGAATGCGACCATCATCATCAACATCGTAGTAGCCGCGTTTTTTGACTTGTCGCCCCGTGTTTTCAGATTTGGTTTGGCGCAGCACATCAATGCGCTCCTGATACGAGATGCCAGCAGTGATTTCGGCGTTTTTCATGAGATAACTCCTGATCTTTGTCTGTGCTTAAATGTATCACCCATTCTACCGAGTAATGAAACAACATAAACAGCGCGTTTTAAAATCAGATTCCAACATACAAAAATCGATATGCCCCTTTTTCAAAGGAGATTTGGGGGATTCATCCGCAATCACATTCTTGAATAAACCTGACGAAATCAACGACCAAGAAGCCCCACTCTTTATAATATACCTCACACAATCATGAATGATAAGTTTCAAGCATATCTTCCAAAAAGCACAAAAAAACCGGATTATCATGTCTATGATAATCCGACGGATAAGAATGCATTTTTTCATTTGAGAAGATTGAGACCCATATTTGCAACTTATAGAGACACCAAAGTGTCCCGCTATGGCACAAAGTCCAACTGACTTCTTTTCACAATCAGAGAATCAACGGGGTTGTTGTTAATGTCTATGACGGTATAGATGATTTCTGGGTCCGATTTAATCATGTCAAAGGTGAGCAGGCCAAACATGGGTTTGCCCTTGTGGGAGAAAATGGCTTTGGGCATGAGCCGGTGTGATCCGTTCTTAGTAAGATGCGAGGTATTCGCTTCATAAAGATCATAGCCATTTTCTCGTTCAATTTTCCAGGCATCTGACCGATGTCGATCTGCAGAGATCAGATAAACGCCTTCGATGCGATTCTGTTCGATGAAGCTGAAAATATCTTCCCGCTCATCTTTGAATCCTTGCCAGGTATCCTGAAAGCCGGGTACACTGCCGAGGGTCGCACTGTTCTGATTGCCGGGTTTGGCACCATACGCCCACGGCACAGGGCTCGCAATAATTTTGAAGGTGGCTGTTGAACGTTTGAGTTTGTCCAGCAGCCATTTTTTCTGCACCGATCCAAGCATGCTGGGATGTTCTATCCGCGGGTCCGTACGATAGTAGCGACCATCAAGCAAAAAGAAATCAACATCTCCAATAGAAAAATCAGTCCAACAACCTGGATTTTCTTGGCCACCGCCGTAATAGGGATTAAGAAAGTTCTCTCGAAGCGTTTTCAAAGTAACATTGCGTTTCCAAGGCGGCATATCAATCTCTGGCCCACCAATACTGTCGTTTCCGCCAAAGTCATGGTCGTCGTAGATGGCATACATTGCGGTTGAAGCGATCATTCGACGATACTCAGGCCGGGAGTGGCGCCGATAGAAAAAATAGCGCTGATGGGCAGCGACGTCCGGAATATTAAAGTAAGAGTTGTCACCCAAAAAGAGAAAAGCCCGAGGTGCTCGAGATAGAACAGTATCCCACATGCGCTCATTTCTGGGATTGTAATTAGCACCGCCCCCAAAACCAATATGGAATCGTGTTTTGGTGTCAGAGAGCATGGTCGTACGAAATTCTGGGAGCTGCTGAGTGGACACTGCATTTCCGTCAATGAGGACCTCGTAACGATATGGGGTATCGGGTTTGAGGTTGTCCACAGAAATGATCGCTGTGAAATCTTTCTTTTCTGTTGTTGTAACGGGTGAAGATGTTATAGAAGGCTGATCCAAAGCCTGAAGGCGTATCTGGACAGGGGTTTCTTTGCGTGTTCTAACCCAAAATTTCGCACTATTTGTGGTCACGTCACCCAACATGGGGCCGTGCAAAAGTTCAACCGTGTGCCCTTTTGCATAAGCTCTAAAAGCCTTGCTTGTAGATAGGGGTTCAAGAAGTTTTCGAGGCCCAACTAAGAACCGCTCAAAAGGCATACCACCTTCAACAGCCCGTTTGACAAAACCCATGGCCTTTTCGATTTGACCCATCTGCCCGTAGGCCATGGCCAAACCAAAGAGAGGTTCCAACTCGTCAGGATTCTTTTGCAAGCGTTTTTCACACAGTTCAATGGCTTTTTCATAGTTCCCCGCTTGGACCTGCCACACCATATACTTTACATTTGTGTACTTTCGAATCTCCTGATTAGATTGTGCAGATGCATTGGAGATCAGTGTACAGCAAGCGATAACAATGCCAAATACCAATCGTATTGTTGCAGTTCTCATTTTAAATCCCTCCCACCCTTAAGTTTGTCACTGCACCTGTTTCATTCGTTATTCACAGGCCTTATATCATTGACTCAACCGTGCCAATACACCAGAGTTCGCACGCTAAGTTTGGGTAAACCAACATATTCACATGATCCCATCCTTCGCCGCCTCTCTGTGTCATCTGAGTTTTCTATACCTTCCCATTATTGGGGCCCACCGCCGCAAATCGCATCGAGTGATAGTGCGAATTCAGCAACGTCGTATCCTCTGTCTCATGCATCCTCCGCCAAACCCCCGTCATCATCAGTCGAACCCGATCAGCGTGCTCTGGTCGATCAATCAAATTGATCGTTTCCAATGGGTCCTCTGCCAAGTTATACAACTCATCGAAGTCAAATCCATTGAATACAAATTTCCATTCATCTTCCCAATAAACCCGCTGTGTCAGACGGAAGCGCGAACCAAAGTATTCTGCATAACCTTCGCGATGATTTTCTGCTGCCGCTTGAGGGTCTTGCAACACATCTGCAAATGATTTCGAGTCAGACGCCTCAAAAGGTGTCTCTCCCGCCAAATCCAAAATAGTCGGGCACAAATCGTGAAATCCAACACGCGCATCCGTCACCACCCCTTGTGCCACACAGGGTCCGGCAACCACCATTGGAACGCCGTAGATTTCCTCAAACGCACCAAAATTGTGCGCTTCCAATCCGTGGCCACCCACATACCGCCCGTGATCCGATGTAAAAATCACGACCGTGTTATCCAATTGCCCCGTCGACTCTAACGCACCCAACACACGCCCCAACTGGCTGTCCAACTCCGTAATCCGGCCATAATAACATGCCAAAATTTCCCGCCACTCCGCATCTGATACATCCTGCCAAATCTGCTGGTCACGGCGATAAATGTTGGGCCGATCACTCAAGTCATCGTGCAAGGTTTCGGGTAGCTTAAGATTTGGAACATCATATTGTTCATAAGCCTCACGACCCACCACAAGCGACTCATTTGGTTCATAATGGCTCACGCAACAAACCCAAGGGTCATCGACCGGTGCATCTTCTTTCAGCCACGCACACGCTTGCGATGCAGGCAACCCGATCTGCCGTTCCTTTGGCGGCACATCTGTCACCGCATATTTGAGTGTGTCATTATACCCTTCAGGTCCTTGATATTGTTGCACCGTTTCAGGGTCCAGCGTATCATCCACGCGCAGTCCCTTTTGCGATGCGTTGGCGTGATCTTTCGCACCCCGAATGTCATGCTCTTGCCACCCAAATTGTTCAAGTTCTCCGGTGCGCTCAATATGCCACTTACCAAAATACGCCGTGGCATAACCCGCACTCTGAAGACGCTGTGCCCAGTGCATATGCTCTGTCCGCAAAACACACTGATCTGGGTCCACACCGTGTTCCACCTCAAGCACCCCATGATTGTGAGGCAATAACCCAGTCATCAAACTCGCACGTGCCGGTGAACAGGTTGGCAGGGGCGTATAGGCCTGTGTGATATGAACACCCCGTTCCTTGAGTGCATCAATTGTTGGCGTCTTGCAATCATGACCAGGCATCAGTGTGCGTGCCTGCATACCATCGGTGATAAACAACAGAATGTTGGGTCGATCTGGTGTCTTTGCCATGTCATTTGCCTTTCTTCTTCATTATCGTGCCCGCAACAATGGGCAAAAATCCAATATGGGTTTTATATAGCTTAGCCTGAATTCGACATCATCAATTCTACTCAACAATCAAAAAACCTTTCGCTTTGCTCAGTTCACTGTCTTTCCAGCCATAAAAGAGAAACATGCCCTCTTTTATATTTCCTTTTTCATCTTTAATCGGTTGGATATTGTTAAACTTCCAACCATCATATTCCGGCGCACTAGGTATGAGATCTCTCACCTTTTCCCAACGGTTCCCATTGTCCGTTGAGACCCATTCCTCAATATCTCCGCCTCCCCGAGAGTCCATCTTCCCAAGTTTTCCTTTTATAAATTTATGATCACCTACAATCAAATAGGCATACAATGCACCACCACCATCATCCCGCCTCAGATAACAACTGTTCCAGTCATCTGTGGCAGGGGCAATAACAGTCTGCTTCCATTCGTTATTCACATATCTCACATAGTAATAGTTATACGTTTCAGGCGTGTCTTCTGATAACACATGTAAAAAAACCGGATTATCATTTCCATCTATAGCGATATCAGGCGGAACACCCGCCCCTCTCCACTCGGTATCCCATATCATACATTTGGCGTTTGCGTTGTCGATATCAATCGGCGCCTTAACGGTTTCGCCATCGAAGTTTTTCACTTCATGCGTTTGCAGATTAATTTTCACGTAATAGAGATTATACTTCAATCCCAAATTCTTTTTTGTTTCATAACGCGGATTGTAAAATTTTTCTGGTACATTCTTTTTATTGTCATCATAAGAACAAAAAACAACGTGCAGAAACTTCCCGTCCTTGCTTGGTAAACACGTATGATAAGACGACCATTCATTCAAATCTATGGGATCATCGACTTGTGCGGTCTCGCCCCCCATGTTTAAATCCGTCACATCATTTTCTGGCCCAGACCAAGTCTTGCCTTCATCATCAGAAATGAGGTATGACCAAGAACTTCTGTGCTCTCCCGTACGGAAATAAATCACCTGTCTATTGTCAGAGATATGATAAACCGTCGGATAAGAGAGCGAGTTCCTTATTTCAGGGCCAGCAGACCAGTCCTCTACGCTATTGCCAATCGAAGCCATTTTGTCAGAAACCAAATGTGTCCCTGGTGTTCTATGACAACCAAATAAAATATGCAAAAAATCATTGTTATCAGCCCAAACAACGGGGCAATAGTGTTGATCGCGTGAACCTTTGGTGTCCAATTGTATTGGAGATGAAACAGATTTTGTGTCAGGGTCAAAAGCAATGACAAATGGATATGTCTTTTCTCTCTCCGTAGCATCCAGCGGTGCCCCGCCATTATAACCGATGTATACCTTACCATTCATATAAATAGCTTGAGGGCGCTGCCGTCTGTCATAAATCATTTTTAATTGCCCCCCACTACCAAAGGGAACAACCGTGAAATCAGTTTTTTTCTCAGTGTCCATCGCATGACCACCATAGGCAAATAGTGAAACAAGAAAACAAGGCAACAATACCCCACTAAGCATCATTCTTTGCAAAATCCGAAAACAGCTCATCAAAAATGCCCTTCCAGAAAAAAATGTATACCCATAAGTTTAGCAATGATCCTCTATCGTTGTAACGGCACAACAACACGGCTGCTTTCTCTTACGCTTTTCTTGCTTTCATAGTTGATATTTGCGCAGCCCCGTCTACTGGGTGAACCAGTCCCGCGGAATAAGAGCTGCCATCAGTTCCATCTCAAACTGTGCCTCACGCTCCGCCTTGGTAGAGCGGGTTCCGCGATAGACGCCATTTTCAATCTCTGGATCCGGTGTTTTGAGATAGGTGAGAACCGCTGCCCCCGAAGACAGAAAAGTACAACCGATGTTCGTGAGCATACAATCTCCCGCATCAATATCGCCAATTTTATTCCAAGATCGACCGCCGTCGCTTGAGATGGCAGCGCTCAGCGGCGAGCGTATACCGAAGTGGTGATGGTCAGAAATGTACTCTGAATCGTTCCAGAACAGAATCAGATCCTCTGAATCAGGCAGGCGTCGCAAACAGGTACAACTCTCGGGTGAAGACAGGGTACTGGTTCGCGCTCTCGACCAATGTGTGCCTTCATCGCCAGATTCAGACAGAAAAACCGCACCGAGCTGAGTGCGAATGCTCATCAGCAGCGACCCATCTGCCCGTTGCGCAATCGACGGCTCCATGGCACCACGCAAGGGCAGGTAAATCTTGTTCTCCGACGGAGTCCACGTGTGCCCACCATCATCGCTGAACCAAGCACCAATAGATTGATTTTCACCTGCCACCCAAACCTCATCACAACTCTGTATCGGCAACACCAAGCGCCCCGAGTTAAGTTGGACCAAACTGGATGCGCCGCCTTGGATCCGATATTCGCCCGCATGCTCCCAGATCGGTGCGGAGTCAGCAAAAGACTTTCCGCCATCTTGTGAGCGATGCAGATGCATGCTTGTATCACCACCAGAATGATTGCGCACATATCCGAGCAATATCTCGTCCTGCACGCGGCACAGGTATGGCGTCATAACGTTGAGATCACCCGGTACGATGTCGGCCACCATCCGCTCATTTGTCCAGTGTCGACCGCCATCATCAGATTCTGCCAGATAGATCTTTGCAGCACCAAAATCTCCCCCACCTTCGGGGCCGTGAGAGTAACTATGATAGGCAATGAGGAGCGTGCCATCGGTCCGTTCAACCACCGATGCTGTATCCGAACGTACCCGTTCACTATCCGCTGCACGCACCACAATATGTTCTATCCTTGAATCAATCGATATTCGCATACATACATCCTCTATTATTGGTTTATCATCCGCGCCATTACACCATCAAGGTGCGGAGAATCTACTTTCCCAAGCCACGAAACCAACCGATCTTTCAGTTCCTGTGCCATATCGTTGTGTTGATCAATTACATTGTTCATTTCCAAAGGATCATTCACAAGATCGTAAAGCGCGTCAACAGAAGGTGCGTCAGGAGACCTCCCAAACATCAACTTCCAACGATCTGTCCGCACCATAAAACTCGGTACCTGAGTGCTCTCCCATTCAGCCACAACAAAATCATCTCCATCCCATCCATTTCCTTCAATCAATCCACGAAAGCTATATCCCTGAGAACCAGGATCAGGACAATTCAGATAATCAAGAAATGTCGCAAAAAAATCGCGCTGAGAAATAGGTGCATCCACCTTGGTTCCTGCGCGAATCACACCTGGCAACCGCATCAACAATGGGATGTGAACAGACTCTTCATAAAATACAAACTTACCTTTCATACCGTGTGCCCCCAGCATTTCACCGTGGTCACTGGTAAACACAACCAACGTATTATCAGTCAAGCCCAACTCATCCAACTTGTCCAAAATACGTCCCACATGATCATCAACTTCCTTTACCAATGCATAGTAGTTTGCAATCATATATCCAATGGTGTCTGGGTTTTGATAGCGAGACAACGCTTCCCACTTTTTGCGATAAGGTGAATCCGTCATAGGGTCATCAAAACTGTTGGGGAGTGGCATTTGTGATGGATCAAATTGGCGAAAATAATATTCGGTCGATATCATCGGCGGATGGGGTGGGCCAAATGAACAGTGCAATGTAAAAGTGTCATCTTTCAATCGTTCCAGTGCGTCAATTGTCTGGTTCGCATCAAATGCTGTGCGCGTGTGCGCTCGGGGAATATCAAGACAACCATACATATCTGACTGGCTGCTATCAGGCTGGTAGGGGTCTGTCGCGCCAAAACGTTCATCAATCGGATCGGGCCGGTAAAACCGCTGAGCCCCTTTGTCCACCACGTCGCCTTCCCGTGCAGAAGGTTCGGGAAGATGTGCATCCAAATACGCACGATAAATACCAGACA